>PLRW01000118.1 GCA_003164955.1 Actinomycetota bacterium | reverse complement strand
GACCGCGCTGGGCTGACCGCGCTGGCCTGACCGCGCTGGGCTGACCCGCTGGCCTGCGGCGGCCGGTACCGTGGGGCATGCCCGCCTCGGCGGTGCGGTGCCGTCGAGGGAGATGATCGTGAGCCAGACGGGGCAGGAACGCCGCCAGTACGACAGCCGCCTGCGCCGCGAGCGTGCCGCCCAGACGCGGGACCGTATCGTAGCCGCGGGCGCGCAACTGGCCCACGAGGTCCCGGCCTGGGACTGGCACTCGCTGACCATCCGGGCCATCGCCGAACGCGCCGGCGTCAGCGAGCGGACCGTCTACCGGCACTTCCCGGGCGAGCGGGAGCTTCATGACGCGATGATCCAGCGCCTGGAGGAGGAGGCGGGGGTGACGCTGGAGGGAATGCGGCTCGAGGACGTCGCCACCGCCACGGCACGGATCTTCGCGCACGTGTCATCCTTCCCGCTGGTGCCCCGGATGGCGCTGGACGCCACGCTGACCGCCGCGGACCAGCAGCGGCGGGCGGCCCTGCTGAGCGCGGTCGCCGAGCCGGCCGCGGGCTGGCCCGAGACGGACCGGACGATGGCGGCCGCGACCCTCGACGTGCTGTGGAGTGTCATGGCGTACGAGCGCCTCGTCACGGCCTGGGACCTCACTCCCGAGCGGGCCAGCACCGCCCTCACCTGGGCCATCGGGCTCGTCGAGGACGCGATCCGGGAAGGGCGGGGACCGGGCTCGCCCGGCGGCGGGTAGCCGGCCTGGTGAGCGCAGGCAGGCCGGACGTCGCCCGGCCACGGGGCCTTCACCTTGATGCCCCCGGCTCCCCACTCGGTCAGGACGGACCTGGCCAATCGGCACGAGGACGTGCGAGGCCACCTCGAGCACCCGTCTGTCAGCGGGTGGTGCGTCCATCAGCTGACCGGGCCTTCGCCGGTCTCACAGCCGGGATTCGTCGGGGGCCGACCCCGCCGATCCGTTCGGTGCCATCGCCCGGATCATGCCGTCCTGGGTGAACGACATAACGAGGCGCCCCTCCTCGGTGAGCACCTGGCCACGGACGTAACTCATTCCCGCGCCCACGAAGGTGCTCTCGTGGTGGTAGCGGAGCCAGCCGTCCCACCGCACGGGGTCGTGGAAGCTCACCCCGATGGCCATGACCGCGGTCGAGACGGTGTGATGCGCCTGGGCCGTGCCGATCCCCGGGTGCGCCCGCATCGTGGTGGAGATGGAGAGGTGACCGGTGAAGTGCGCCAGCAGGGCGCGCTGCAGGTCATCGCGGTCGGGCACGGTGTCGTAATGCAGCCAGGCGTCGATGACCGGCGGGCCGACCTCGTCGGGGCTGTTGTACTCCTTCATGCCCTCGATGCGCAGCTGCCTGCCCCGCATCGGCATGTCCGCGGGATGGGCCGCTTCCGGGCCCGCAACCGGCGGCCCGGTCCACCGGTCGTGCCGGATGACGTCGGGCTGCGGGGAGTCCAGCAGCACGGTGGCGGTCGCGCAGGTCCGTTCCGATTGATTGATCGTGACCGTGGCGCTGGCGAACGAGCGGCCGGCCCGCACCGGCGTGACCGTGAACTCCAGCGGGCTCGCCGGGCTCGCCGGGCTGGCCATCGAGACGAAGAGAGCGTGCGCGGACCGGACGGTCCGGCCCGGGAAGGCCTTGCTCGCGGCCACGAGAGACTGGGCGAGCAGCTGGCTGCCGTCGACCACCTGCCGCCCCCGCCGTCACTGGCCCCGGTGAAGCGGCCCGGCGCGGCGCCGGCCTGAGTGGTGCCGGCCTGAGCGGTGCCGCCGGCCTGAGCGGTGCCGGCCGGGGCCACGTCGAAGATGGCGATCATCCGCTCCAGCGCCGGCCCCGTCATGGCCGCACCCCCGTGAACGTGCCCCTGCCCACGGTCACGCGCACCTCCTCCTGGTCGAAGACCCTGATCTCGGAGACCAGACCGTCGGTGAAGGGGAACAGTTCGACGACATCGACCGGCGCCGAGCGGCCCGACGCCCGGGCGGTCCAGGTCTGCGTCGTCGCCTGTACGACGAGCTCACCGCAGCCGAAGATGCGGGGGCTGCCGATGGATCGCTCCCAGTAGCGGCGGGCCATGGCGCCCATCTCGGCCACACCGGCATGGCCGTGGTGCCAGCCGCCGTGCGGCAGGGAGGCGGGCTGCTCGATACGGATGCCCGGATGGAAGAGCCGGAGCGCGCCCGGGCCGTCGCCCGCCTGGAAGCGGCGGGCCAGCTCGGTGACGATCGCCAGGCCGGTGCCGCCGCGGGAGTCCATCCGCCTGGCCTCAGCGCTGCCGGCGGGCCGGCTGCAGGGCGGGGAAGAAACCCTTGACCGTGCCCTCGCTCATCAGGGCGATGGCGCGGTCGCGGTCGAACTTCTTGCCGTGGTGGCTCTCCAGCGACAGGATGAGCGCCATGCCCATCACGGCGCGGGCCGAGATGTCCGGCGATTCGAACGGGTAGCCGTACCGGTGCTCGACCTCGCGCCACGCCTCGGCCAGACGGTCCATGGCGACCGCGAAGTTCTCCCGGTAGAACCGCTTAGCGACGTGAGGATCGCCGAAAAGCACCAGGCCGAGCAGCGGCAGTATCTGGACCAGGGTCGAGACGAGTTGCCGGTAGAGACCCGTCATCGCCTCGAGCTGGCGCTCGGGTGTGAGCGGCCGATCCCGGTCCACGATTTCCGTCGCGGCGACCAGGTCGTCCACGGCCTTTTTGAGCGGTTCGACGACGGCTTCGAAGAAGAGCTGATCCTTGCTCTCAAAATGCCGGTAGATCACGCCTTCGCTGATCCCGCTGTGCTCGGCGATGACCTTGATCGTGGTGCCGTTCATGTCGCCGGTCTCGGTGAACGCACGCCGCGCGGCGGCCAGGATCGAGCTCTTCCGGGCTTCCGCGGTGAGCCGCTGGCGCACGCGCGGGGCGTTGGGCGCGTCGGGGGCGGGTTTGGCCGGCCGGGTCGCCGACCTAGCCACGGGAGGTCCCCGGTCCCGGGACTCCGGCGGCGGTAAGTGTGCACATACTTCCATCGTACTGGCGACGGTGGCCGGCGAACTGGTACCACTGGCCCGCAGCGCTTAACCCACCGTCATCTGCTGCTCCAGCAGGAGTTTCCGGTAGGGCAGCACGCGGGCCGGCGCGTTCCAGCCGAGCACCCCGGCCAGCCGGCCGCCCTTGCGGTACAGCGCGACAAACCGGCCGTCGCCGGGTGATCCCTCTTCGATGCTGACCGCACAGCCGGCCGGGAGGACGCCGTGAGCCTGGATCTTGACGTCGTACTGGTCGGTCCAGAAGTACGGCAGGGGAGAGAACGGCTGCACATCGCCGTGCAGCAGGTTGTGGGCGGCGGCGGCGCCCTGTTCCGTGGCGTTCATCCGGTGCTCCAGCCGCATCCGGCGCCGGTACCGGGGGTTGAACCAGGAGGCGACGTCGCCCGCCGCGTAGATGCCGGGCGCGGCCCGGCAGTACTCGTCACATTCGACGCCGTCCCCGAGCGGAATCCCGGATGTGCGCAGCCACCCGGTCGCGGGAACCGCCCCGATGGCGACGAGGACGCAGCCCGCGGGCAGGGTGCTGCCGTCGTCCAGGGCGACCGCCGTGACCCGGCCGCCCGCCCCGGTCAGCTCGCTGACGCCGACACCGGTCCGCAGCTGCACGCCGCGGTCCCGGTGGAGCCGTGCGATGGCGGCGCCGATCTCGGGTCCGACCTGCCGGATCATGGGCTGGGCCAGCGGATCGACGACGGTGACGTCGACGTCCATGGCCCGGGCGGCGGCCGCCACCTCCATGCCGAGGAATCCCGCGCCGACGATGACGACCTGCCGGCCGGACTCAAAGGCCGCGCGCAGCCCCGCTACGTCCGGATGACCGCGCAGGACATGCACTCCGGCCAGGTGGTGACCGGCGGGAAGACGGCGGGGCTGCACGCCGGTGGCGATGATCAGCCCGTCGAAGGCCGGCCGGCGCCCGTCGTCCAGGTCGATGACGCGCCGCCCGGCATCGAGACCGCACGCCCGGGCGTACACCAGGCGGATGCCGAGGTCGGCGTAGTGCTCACGCTCATGCAGCCGGGTCCGCTCGTGCCCCCACGCGCCGGTGAGGACCTGCTTGGACAGCGGGGGCCGGTCGTAGGGGAGGGCCGGCTCGTCGCCGAGCAGGATCAGTGATCCGCTGTACCCGTCCCGGCGCAGGGACTCGGCGGCGGCGACACCGGCCGCACCGCCGCCGACCACGACGATGCTCTCCATCGGGCTCATCCGCCCATCCGCCTCATTGGCCAGTGGCCCGGCTGGCGGCCGTCACGGCTGGCCCATGCGGGCCAGGGCGGCCTCGGCCGCCGCCAGCACGGCCCCCGCCGGTGCCCCCGCCTCGTCCGCGAGGCCGGCTATCAGCCGGACGTCCTTCCGCAGCAGCGGTCCGGCGTGGGCGGCGATGCGGCCGAGCGTGCCGCCGGCGGCCGTGATCCGGCCGAGCGCGAAGCTGTCCCCGCTGCCGTGGCCGATGACGCCGGCCAGCCGGCCGGGGTCGACGCCGAGCGACTGGGCCAGGGTGAGCGCGCTGGCGGCGGTCGCGAGGTTCGCCGTGAACAGGATGTTGTTGAGCAGCTTGGCGAGCTGTCCGGAGCCGACCGGGCCCAGGTGAACCACCGGATCGCCGTAGGTCTCGAAGACCGGCCGGCAGCGCTCCACGGTCCCGGGCTCACCGCCCGCCATGACCAGGAGCCGGCCCTTGCCTGCGGCGGGGGCGCCGCCGCTGACCGGCGCGTCGACCAGGGCGGCGCGCCGGGCACGGGCCTGGCCGGCGAGGCGCTGGCAGGTTCCGGGGTGGACGGTGCTGTGCACGGCGAGCACGCTGCCCGGCCGGAGCCCGGCCAGGACACCACGCGGGCCGGCGACGACCTCCTCGACATCGGCGTCACCGACCACGCAGATACAGACGAGATCGCTGGCCGCGGCCAGCTCGGCGGGGGAGCCCGCGGTCGCCGCCGTCGTGCCGGCGAACGCCTCCAGGGTGGCCGGGCGCCGCGCCCACAGCGTCATCGGGTAACCCGCGCCGATGATCCGCCGCGCCATGGGGGCGCCCTGGCTGCCCAGGCCGATGAAACCGATCCGCTTCAGCGGGCCGGCCTGATCTGCCTCGCCGGGCTGGCCTGCCTCGCCGGGCTGGCCTGGTTCGGCTGGTCCGGTCACGCCCGGTTCACTCATCGGTTCTCCTCCCGGGGAAGACGGACAGCGCGGCCGGCGGCCCAGCCGGCGGCCCAGCCCGCGGTACTGCGCAAGCGCCGGCTCACTGGGCCTTTATCCGCTCTTTCATCCCCTCCAGCCGGACCAGCACGGGGTATCCGCCGTCGCTGAGCGCGTTGCCGTGCCCGGTCTGGTGGATGTCGAACACCGACTGGATGGCCGCGTAGAAACCCTGCACGTCGAGGGTCTGGTTGACGGCCCGCTTGGCCTGCCGGAGGGCGAAGGGGTGCATCTGGGCGATCTGCCCGGCCAGCTCCATCGTGGCCGCGTCCAGCCCGTCCAGCGGCACGACCCGGTTGACCATGCCGACCTTCTCCGCCTCCTCGGCGGTGATGGCCCGGCCGGTGAACAGGATCTCCTTGGCCTTGCGCGCGCCCAGTTCCCACGTATGGCCGTGGTACTCGACCCCCCCGATCCCCATGTGCACCACCGGATCGGAGAACTGCGCGTTGTCGGCCGCCACAATCAGGTCGCACGGCCAGCAGAGCAGCAGGCCGCCGGCGATGCACTTGCCCTGAACCGCGGCGATCGACGGCTTGGGGACGTTGCGCCAGCGCAGGCTGTACTCCAGGTAGCGGCGCGCCTCGGCCTGGTAGATCCACTCCAGCGTGATCTTTTCCGGCGACCAGCCGCGGTCCTTCAGGTCGTGCCCGGACGAGAAGTGCCTGCCGTTGGCGCGCAGCACGATGACCCGGACCTGGTCGTCGGACGCGGCCCGGGTCCAGGCCGCGTCCAGGTCGTCGAGCAGCTCCATGGTCTGGGCGTTGGCCACCTCGGGCCGGTTCAGCGTGATGACCGCTACCCGGTCGCTCACCTCGTAGAGAATCTGGTCCATCGCTTGTCCTTACCTGGGCAGGCCGAGGATGCGCTCGGCGATGATGTTGCGCTGGATCTCGGAGGTGCCGCCCGCGATCGTGCCGGCGAAGCTCCGTACGTACCGCTCGAACCAGCTGGCCGTGAACGCGTCCAGGCTCATGTGATTGGGCGGGGCCGTCCGGGCCGGATGGAGCAGCGCTTCGGGGCCCGCCGCCTCCAGCACGTGCAGGCTGGCCGCCTGCACGGCCTCGGAGCCGAGCAGTTTGAGCACGGACAGCTCGGCCGGCTCCCGTTCGCCGCTGAGCTGGCGGTAGCCGAGCAGCCGGAGCGCCTGGGCGTCCATCAGCAGGGTCGCGAACCACTCCTCGTGGCTGGGCGCGTCCTTGATCAGGTCATCCATCCGTTCGGCGTAGCTGAGCCACAGCATCGACCGCTCGTGCCCCAGCGAGCCGTGCGCCACCGCCCAGCCGCCGTGCAGCTCGCCGATCAGGTTCTCCCGCGGCACCCGGACGTCGGTGAAGAACACCTCGTTGAAGTCCAGGTCATCCGGGCCGACGATGGAAGCGAAGGGCTTCCTGATCACCCCCTCGGTGCTGGTGGGGATGAGCAGGACGCTGATGCCCTTGTGCTTCGGGGCGTCCGGGTCGGTCCGCACGAAGGTCAGCAGCACGTCGGCGTCGTGCGCCCCGGGGGTCCACACCTTCTGCCCGTTCACCACGAAGTGGTCCCCGCCGTCCGCCCGCCTCCCCGTTTCCTCTCCGCTATCCCCGGTCACGAGCCTCGCGCGCGTCCGCAGGCCCGCGAGGTCGGATCCGGCGCCCGGCTCGCTCATGCCCAGGGACGCGGTTATCTCCGCCCGCAGAATGGGCACGGCCCAGCGCTGCTTCTGCTCCTCGGTGCCGAAGGTCAGAATCGAGGCCGCGATGATGCCGACGCCCTGCGGGTTGTAGCTGGGGTAGATCCGCCGACGGGACAGCTCCTCCTGATGCGCGAGCTGCTGCGGCAGCGTCGCGTTGCACCCGCCGTACTCGGGCGGGTTGCCGGGCAGCAGGTAGCCGGCGTCGAACAGGGTCCGCTGCCACCGCCTCGCCCACTCCGGCAGGTCCGAGCTCGATCGCGGGCGCGGGACGGCCTCCGCCTCACTGGGCAGATGCGCGTCGAGGAAGGCGGCGAACTCTCCGCGGAACTTCTCGACCTCGGGATCGGAGGCCAGCTTCATGCCACCAGCGCCTTCCTGTGCACCGCGGCCGTACCCAGCAGCAGGTCGCCGGCGCATGCCCGCTTGAGATGGATCTGCAGTTCGTTCTCCCAGGTGAAACCCATGGCCCCGAAGAGCTGGAGGCCATCAGCGAAGACGGTTTGCTGGCATTCCCCGGCCGCGGCCTTGGCCATCAGCGCGGCCCGGCCACGGTCCGGATCGTCCTCGGCGATCGTCAGCGCGGAGTAGTAGGCGAGCACCCTGGCCCGCTCGATCGCGACGTGCATGTCCGCGGCCTTGTGCTTGACGGCCTGGAACGAGCCGATGGGCACGCCGAACTGGACGCGCTGTTTCACATGCCCGAGCACCAGGTCCAGGATGCGGCGGCAGCTGCCCACCGTGGAGATCGCCAGGCCCATCAGCGCGAGATCGGGGACCCCGGCGACCAGATCCGGCGCGTCCACGTGCGCGACGTGCAGGGTGGGGTCGAAGATCTCGACCCGCTCCGCGCCCAGCTCCGGACCGCTCACCACCGTCACGCCATCGCGGGTGAGCAGCGCGACCTCGTCCGCGCGGTCCGCGTCAAGGACGAATCGGCCGGTGCCGTCGAACACGCCGGTTCCCGAGCCCTGCGGCAGCCGGCCGGCCAGCGGCGCGAACCAGGTCGCCGAGGCGAGAAAGGGGGTCGGATCGGCGGCGTACCCGAGTTCCTCCAGGACGATGGCCAGCTCTACCGGCGGCGCCTCGAGCCACCCCAGATCCTGGTACGTCGCCCAGAGCTGCTGCTCCGGCAGCGTGCGCGACTTGGCCACCGTCTCCCGGACCAACTGCTGGAGCAGCCGCTGGTCCTCGTCGAACTCAAACTCCATAGGGTGACCTCCGGACCCGTCCCGTCACGTCCCGTTTCGGTTACTCTTGTTCTTGAAACAAGAGAATCGTATTCTCAAAATCGTGCCGAGGATAGATGCCGACCGGGTTTCGAGTGCTGACGGGTTTCGAAGGGAGCGGTACGGATCGTGAACGACTTCGAGGCGATCGATTTCTTCAAGGGTGACGAACTCGTCGCGGATCCCTATCCGTACTACGAAGCCCTTCGTGAGCAGTGCCCCGTGCGGCGCGAGCCGCATCACGGCGTGGTGATGGTGACCGGATACGACGAGGCGGTCGAGGTCTTTCACGACACCACGAGGTTCTCCTCGTGTCTTTCGGTGACGGGCCCGTTTCCCGGCTTCCCGGTGCCGCTCGAGGGCGATGACGTGACCGGGCTCATTGAGCAGCACCGCGACGAACTGCCGATGAGCGACCAGTTGCCGACGCTCGACCCGCCGGTCCACACGGCGCGCCGGGCGCTGCTGATGAAGCTGATCACCCCCAAGCGCCTCAAGGAGAACGAGGCGTCCATGTGGCAGCTCGCCGATCACCTGTTGGCGGAGTTCCTGGCCCCCGGGGAGGGCGACTTCATCGGCGGCTTCGCGGGCCCGTTCACCCTGCTGGTCATCGCGGATCTGCTCGGCGTGCCCGAGCAGGACCGGGACGAGTTCGCGGTCGCGCTGCGGCAGCGGCCGCGATCCGAGGGCGGCATCGGCAGCACCGGCGAGGACACGATCTCCCACAACCCGCTGGAGTTCCTGTACGGGCGGTTCGCGGCGTATATCGAGGACCGCCGGCGCGAGCCGCGCGAGGACGTGCTGACCGGCCTGGCCACCGCGACGTTCCCCGACGGCTCGGTGCCCGACGTCGCCGACGTCGTGCGCGTGGCCGCCAACGTGTTCTCGGCCGGCCAGGAGACCACCGTGCGCCTGCTCGGCTCGGCGCTCAGGCTGATCGCCGAGGACCCCGATCTCCAGCGGCTGCTGCGCAGTGAGCGGGACCGCATCCCCAACTTCGTGGAGGAGACGCTGCGGGTGGAGAGCCCGATCAAGGGCGATTTCCGGTTGTCCCGGGTCCCGGTCACGATCGGCGGGGTCGAGGTCCCGGCCGGGACCACGGTGATGCTGCTGAACGGGGCCGCGAACCGTGATCCGCGCCGGTTCGCCGACCCGGCCACGTTCGACCCCGCCCGTCCGAACGCCCGTCACCATGTCTCGTTCGGCCGTGGCGTCCACACCTGCCCGGGTGCGCCCCTGGCCCGCGCCGAGACCCGGGTCGCGATCGAGCGGATCCTCGACCGCACCGCCGACATCCGGATCGCCGAGTCCGTGCACGGCCCCGCCGGCGCCCGCGAGTACCGGTACCTTCCCACCTTCATCCTGCGCGGCCTCGCCCGGCTGAACCTGGAGTTCACGCTGGCGGGGGACACGCTGCCCGGGGACCAGCACCGGGACACGGACCGGGGCCAGGGCTGATGCAGGTCACGGTCGACGAGGACCGCTGCCGGGGGCACGGGATCTGCGGCACGCTCTGCCCCGAGGTGTTCACCCTGACCGACGACGGCTACAGCGTGGCGCAAGAGCCCGGCGTTCCGGCCGGGTTCGAGCAGGCGGTTCGCGACGCCGCCGGCAGCTGCCCCGAGCGCGCGATCATAGTGACCTGACGACAGGCCCGCCCCGCCACGCCGAGGAGAACCATGCCCAAGGGGTCGCCTCCCAGTCCTGCCTCCCAGCCGGGTCGCGTTACGTCCGGGGCGCCGGTCGGCTCATAGCCGGGTGGCCGCGGCCAGGTCGGCGGCCTGGCGGGCCATCTGCAGCACGATGTCCCCGAAGTAGGCCATCGCCGGATTGCCGGCCTCGCCCCGCACGAACTGAGCGTGACCGCCCTCCAGCACGATCGCCATCTTGAACCGTGCCAGGATCACGTAGTAGTCGATCTCGCTGACGTCCCGGCCGCTGAGCTTGGCGTAGTGCTCGAGGAGATCAGCCCGGTCCGGCATGCCGGTGAAGTCGACGTACCACTGACTCGTCCGGTCTTCACCGGCGTCGGGCCAGCTCATCACCACCCAGCCCAGGTCGAGCAGCGGATCGCCGATCGTGGCCATCTCGAAGTCCACCAGCGCCGCGAGCCGGGCCGGCGCCCCATGGTGGAACATCACGTTCGCGAACTGGTAGTCGCCGTGCANNGGCCAGGGATCTCGCGGAACTTGAACGTGGCCAGATGGGCCAGCCAGCGGTCCACCTGGCGCTCGTGGAAGCCTTCCGGCCTGCCGAACCCCTCCAGGCCCTGGGTGCGCCAGTCCACGTTGCCGAGCCTGGCGATCCCCTCGATCAGCTGATAGGCGAGTCCGGGCCGCAGGGGCAGATCGCTGCGGAACGGCTCGGGCCAGCCGCCGGAACTCATCGGTGACCAGCCGTCCACGTGGTCCATCAGGTAGAACGGGGAGCCCACCACACCCGGGTCGGCGCACACGGCGATGGCTTCCGGATGCGGCACGTCGGTCCCGTTGAGCGCCTTCAGCACGCGGTACTCGCGCATGGTGGCGTCCTTCTGCCACCCCGGGGACGCCACCGGCGGCCTGCGCAAGACCATTCGCCGGCCGCCGCGCCGGACCTCGTAGATCTCGTTCGAGGCACCTCCGGAGATGCGGGATGCTTCGACGGGTTCGCCGGGGGTGATGCCCCGGACGTCCAGCCAGCGGGCGAGCGATTCGGTGTTCATGCGCGTCGCGTCGCGCGCCCGCCGCGGCCCGGAGCGGGGTGCCGTCCCGCCTGCCATCCCAGCTGATACATTCAATGAGAATAGCATTCTCGTGGAATGCAAGTAAGGGTCTCAGCTAGAGTGGGGATAGCTGCGCAGAAATGGCGGCCGGGTCTCCGTGGCCTGCGGAACGGGAGCGACCCCGGGGGACGGGAGCAGCCATGGCCCCGGAGGGAGCACGGATGGCACCGATAGACCGCCGGCTGCGGGTGTGGGCCTGGATGGTGCGGCGCCAGACCGCGGCCCTGACGCGGAGCGAGGCCGACGTCATCGCCCTGCAGTCCCGGCGCGCCCCGGCCAACGCCGTCACCAACTACATCTTCGGGACCGTGGCGCCGGGGACCGAGGTGAGCGACCGGGTCATCGCCGGGCCGGGCGGTGACCTGCCGGTGCGCCTCTACCAGCCCCGTGGCGCCGGAACGGCCCCGCGGCCCCTCATCGTCTATCTCCACGGCGGCGGGTTCGTCTTCGGTGACCTGCCCCTGTCCGACTGGCTCTGCAGCCACGTGGCCACGGGGGCCGGCGCCGTCGTGGTGTCGGCGGGCTACCGGCTCGCGCCGACCCACCGGTTCCCCGCCGCCGTGGACGACAGCTACGCGGGGCCCTGCTGTGGGCGGCGGAGAACGCCGTCTCCCTGGGCGCCGGCGGCCCGGTCGGCGTGATGGGGGAGAGCGCCGGGGGCACCCTCTCCGCGGTGATGTGCCTGCTGGCCCGCGACCGCGGCGGCCCGGCGATCAGCCATCAGGCCCTGCTCTATCCGGCGGCCGACCTGACCAGGTCCCACCCGGTGTCCCTGACGTCGCCGTTCCTGTCCGGGCCGGAGATGCTCGCCTACCGCCGCTACTACATCGGCGACGGGGACGCGGGTGACTTCCGGGCGTCCCCTCTGCTCGCCGGCGACCACAGCGGCCTGCCCCCGGCCCTGATCCAGGTGGGCGAGCACGACCCGCTGCGCGGCGACGGAGTCGCCTACGCCGATGCCCTGCGGGCCGCCGGGGTGCCCGTACGGCTGACCGAGTACGTCGGCATGCCGCACGGCTACCTCAACTTCCCCGGCCTGTGCCGCCTGGCCCCGCAGGCCCTGGCCGAGATCTGCGCCGAGCAGAAGGCCGCCCTGGCCCAGGCCCCGGCCCCGGCCTCCGCGGTGCAGGCCCCGCCGGTGCTGGCCGCAGAGGGCGGCCCGGAGCCCGGAGTGTCCCCGGGCGCGGCGCCGGCGGACCGGGCCCCCACCTGATCGACGGCGCCCCAGTCCGTCCGCTCCCACCGCGGATTCCTGTGATCAGGAGAGCGTTCTCAGTCGCATGCGCGGAAAGCGTGCCCAAGCTTGTCCGGGCGATTAGGGGGCGGCTTAGCCGGCGGGATAGAGGGGACGGACGGGGAGGAACCGCTCGATGGCTGCGCCGGCGTTGTCCTGAAAGTTCTCGTTGGCCAGGTCGGGGAAGATGGCCGACTGGTCGACAGGGGGCCCCGTGAGCGTGTCCTGGGCGCTCCCGTAAAAGGTCCCGTGCCCGCAGGCCGGTTCCTGGACAGCGTCAGCCAGCCGCGCGGCACCTACGTCCACCGTGTGGGTGATGTTCTTTGCGATCGCGCCCATCATGATCCGGTCGTACACGAAGCGCATGACCGGATTCATCTCGCTGGCGGTACCGGTCCCGCGTGTCCCCCCGGGACTCATGGTCACGAAGCGCAGCTCCGGGTGCAGGCGTGCCATCGACCCCATCCACAGCGCGCCGATGTACTTGACCTGAGCGTAGGCCGCGGCGCCGCTGAACCTCCTGCCGTCGTAGTAGCTGCCGTCGATCACGCTCGCGAACTCATCGGCGGAGCTGCTAGCGAACGCCGGGCGCGGGATCCGCAGCTTCGGAACTCCGCGCGCCGCTTCGCTTCCGGCCAGGACAGCTACGTTGGCCAGCTTGCGCTGCTCGATGAGCCCGTCGAGCAGAGCCGCATGTCCCAGGACGTTCACCGCGAAAATCTGGGTGACACCGTCGCCGGTGCGAGCGGCGGGGTCCTTGCCCCCGGACCCGCCGGCGTTCATCACCACCGCGTCGACGGGCTCCGGCAGAGCAGCGACCGCGTTCCGCACGGAACGCAGGTCAGCGACGTCGATCATCACCAGCTCGAAAACGTCCCGCCCCGTCTCGGCCTTCAGCCCGTCGATCGCGGCGAGCCCGCGCTGGCGATCGCGGCAGCCGAGGTACACGTGCGAGATCTCCGCACGGGCGCCGAGTTGGCGTGCGAGCTCTCTCCCGATGCCCGCGTTGGCCCCGGTGATGAGGATCGAGCTGACCTCGTTGCTGCCCATCGTGCGTTCTCCTCGTGAGCTGGTCTTCCGCTTGGCTGACAGGTCAAGCGTCGCACCAATAGCGGTCATCTAAGGTCCTAAATTAATGATAATTTTCTTCCCGTCACCGTTCGCGATCCCTGGAGGAGACGGTGGAAGAAGCCACGCTCCAGCCCTCCGCCCGCCTGCTCGCCCTGCTCTCGCTGCTGCAGCTGCACCGGGATTGGACCGGCGAGGAACTGGCCGGCCGGCTGGAGGTCGGACCGCGGACGATCCGCCGTGACATCGACAAGCTCCGCGCGCTCGGCTATCCGGTGCACGCCGCCCGGGGCGTCGCGGGTGGCTACCGCCTGGGCAGCGGCGGCCGGCTGCCGCCCCTTTTGCTCGACGACGCCGAGGCGGTCGCCGTCGCGGTGGGGCTGCGCAGTGCCGCCGCCGGCTCCATCGCGGGTGTCGAGGAGACGTCGGTTCGCGCCCTGGCCAAGCTCGAGCAGGTCCTGCCCGATCGGCTGCGGCGGCAGGTCAGCGCGCTCGGCGCCGCCACCTCGGCCGTCGCGATAGGCGCGCCCGTGATCGACGCCGAGGTCCTGGCGGCACTCGCGGGCGCGTGCCGCGACAACCTCCGGGCCCGCTTCTCCTACGTCGCCGGGGACGGGCGTGCATCGCAACGGCACACCGAACCCTGCGCCCTGGTCCACAGCGGGTTCGACTGGTACCTGGCCGCGTTCGATCTGGATCGGGACGATTGGCGCACGTTCCGGGTCGACCGCATCCGCGGCCGCGTCCGGCCCGGCGGGCGCGGTAAGAGACGGACGGTGCCGGGCGGCGATCCGGCCGCCTACGTCCAGGCACGGGCGGGCCGCAGTGGTGAGCCCGGCGCCGCCCCGGCCCGCATCCGCCTGCACGTCCCCGTCGCGCGTATCGAAGGCCGGATCCCCGGCCGCTACGCGATCGCTGCGCCCGAGGGTGCAGACGGCTGCGTCGTCACCAGCCGCGGTCCGTGGTCACTCAGCTTCCTCATCTGGATAGCACTGCTCGACCAGCCCATGGAAGTGCTCGGCCCGCCCGAATTCGCCGAGGCCGCGCGCACGCTCACGGTGCGGCTCAGCGCGGCCATCCCCCGGGCATCACCCGGCAGCGGCTAGAGCGTGTCTCCCGTATCGGGTAAGCCACGCGGTGTCCTGCCTCATCGAAGGCGGCACAGTCTCACTGAATCTGGCGAGATTCAACGACCGGATGCGACCCGGCCAGCGCGTCACCAGCTCATGTCACGCGAGACCTCGACCCGCGCGGCGATGACATCCGGGATCCCGGTGAACAGCACGCGCCGCTATGGTGGACCGATGGCGTCGGTCAAGCAGTTCCAAGTCACCTTCGACTGCGCAGAACCTGAGCGCGTCGCTCGTTTCTGGTGCGAGGTATTGGGGTACGTCGTACCGCCGCCACCGGAGGGGTTTGCTACTTGGGACGATTTCGATCGCTCGCTGCCGCCTGAGCATCAGGGTTCAGCGTTCGCCTGTATTGATCCCTCAGGTGTGGGCCCGCGACTGTTCTTCCAGCGCGTTCCCGAAGGCAAGGTCGTCAAGAATCGGCTGCATCTTGACGTGCGGGTCGGCACCGGGCTCGTGGGTGAAGAGCGCCTCGCCGCACTCGAGGCCGAATGCGCACGACTGGTCCCGCTCGGCGCGGTACGCGTGCGACTATTGCTTGCCGATGACGACAACGAGTCGTGCCTCGTGATGCAGGACATTGAGGGCAACGAGTTCTGTCTCGACTGAGGGGCCGCAAACGTGTCCTCGTACCTCTGCGCATCGGCCGGCGAGAGGAGGGGGCCCTTATCCGGGTACCTGCTCGGCGGGCTCGTCGGTGACGGCGGCCTTGGCCGGCTGTGGCCGCCAGAACGTGGCCAGCAGGCCGGCGGTGGCGACGACGGCCACGCCGAGCGCGATGCCGCCGCCGGTCCAGCCGGTCACCGTGATGCCCGCCGCGGAGTCCACCGACAGCCGCCCCGGTCCCAGCAGGCCCAGGGCCAGTGAGGTCACCGCGAGCAGCAGGACGTATTCGTAGCCCTCGCGGAACACGAAGAACCCGTTCGGCCGGTGCGCCAGCAGGCCCGCGACCAGCATGACGGAAATGACCGCCGCCCCGGCCAGCGGCGTCAGCAGGCCGGCGACCAGCAGCGCCCCCGCGCCGATCTCGGTGACCACGCTCAGCCACGCCTGCAGGACCCCGTGCCGCAGGCCGAGCCCGGTGAACCAGCGGGCGGTACCCGCGATGCGGCCGCCGCCCCGCCAGTGGTTCAGCCCATGCGCGATCATGGTGACGCCGACCACCACCCGGACCAGCAGCAGCGCGACTGCTTGGGCATTCCCCATCTCAGCCTCCAGCCAATTGCGTAACGGCAGCCGCACCGGGCGATTCCCGGCGGCCGGCCGCGCTGATCCCGCGGGCCAGCGCGCATTCCTCCGCGAAGGACAGGACCTTCAGGTGGTACGCCACGGCGGACAGGCCGCGGCTCAGCATGTGACCGGCGCCCGCCTGCTCGTCCGCGGCGACCCGGGGCGAGGCGGTGAACAAGGCCGCGATCTCGGCCAGTGCCGGGGGGCCGGATCGCCACACGCGCTCGTGCTGGCCCAGGCTGTAGTGCACGGGGACGCGGACCCGCGGCGCCAGCGCGGGCAGGTCGTCCGCCCAGCCCCGCACGTCATCGACCTCGTACGGGGGAGTGGACGACGTCAGGCCGACTGTGCGGGCGGCGCCGGGCGGGTAGAGGTGACCCGGCCCCCAGACCAGGTCCCGCATCTCGATTCCCGTGCCCCGCCGTGGCCCGCCGAGTACGCGGGCACGTACGCGGGCAGGTACACGGGCCGGCGACCGGGCGGCCAGGATCGCGGCCGCCCGGGGCTGCAGCTCGCATCCCGTGCCGGCGATCTCCAGGCCGAGCAGCTCCGCCCCGAGCTCGCTGGCCGCCATCTGCACGGTCAGGACGCAGCCCTGCGAGTGCCCGAGCACGTGTCCGCCCGCAGCAGGATGACCCCGCTGGGGGTGAGGCCTCCGGAGCTCACCACCGCGACCCGGGCGCCCGGCACCTGCCGCGCCCCGCCCTCGCCGCGCAACTGGACGATCGCCTCGTGCACGAGCCCCATGCCGTGCGTGCGCCCGTGCGAGAGCTGGCCGCCGTGGGTGTTCAGCGGGAGCAGGCCGTCCCGGGCGATGTTCTTCCCGCCGTCGAGGAAGTCTCTGGCCTCGCCGATCCCGCAGAAGCCCAGCGCCTCGATCCAGGACAGGCAGTTGAAGGTGAAACCGTCGTAGAGCTCGGCCACGTCGACATCGGTGGGGCGCAGCGACGTGCGGGACCACAGATGGGCGGCCTGCCCGAGGACCTGCGGCTCGTGCGCCAGGGTGCTCTGGTCCCATTCGAGCCGCTCGATGATCTGGGTTCCGGTCGCCTCCACCAGGATGGGCGGTTTGGCCAGGTCCCGGGCGGCGTCCACGGCCGACACGATGACGGCGACCGCTCCGTCGCAGGGTACATCGCAGTCGTACAGCCCGAACGGTGTCGTGATCATCCGCGCGTGCAGGTAGTCGTCCATCGTGAGCGGGTCGCGGTAGATCGCCGTCGGGTTGAGCGCGGCGTTCGCCCGCTGGTTCAGCGCGATCCAGCCCAGCGTCTCACGCGTGGTGCCGTAGCGGTGGAAGTGCCGTTGCGCGTTCTGGGCCAGGGTGTGCGCCGCCGACGTCGCCCCGAAGGGCCGCATCCAGCTCGCGGCCCCGCCGACCCGGCCCCCGTCCGGCGTGACCTTGCCGCGCTTGATGAGCTCGCCGTAGGTCGCTTCCCACAGGGTCCGGAAGCAGAGCACGTGCCGGGCCACGCCGCCGGCGACCGCCAGCATCGCCGCGATCACCGAGCCGCCGGGGCCGAACGTCTCGGGGCCGCCGTTGTACCAGGTCGGCCGGATGCCCAGCGCGCCCTCCAGTGCGGTCACGCCGCCTTCGCCGAACGGCCCGGCCAGCCCGGCGCCCGGGTACGTCGATAGGCCGTCGATGTCGTCCATGGTCAGGCCGGCGTCGGCGATGGCGCGCTCGCACGCCTGAACCGTCAGCGACAGCGGGTCGGCCATCAGCCGCCGGCCGATCTGCGAGCTCCCGATCCCGCTGATCGCGACCTTGTCCTCGAACTTGTCCGGACTGGCCATCGGGCGCACGTGGCGCCACATCTGATCCGGCTCGATCTCGTCCCGCGGTAGCTCGGCGGGCACCGGCTGGCTGGGTGCGGGGCGGAAGAGCGGCAGCCAGACATCTTCCGCGCGGGCGAACACGACCTCCATCCGCATGCCCAGTCGGAGCTGTTCCGGATCGCAGCCGACCGCGTTGGTGGTCAGCCGGACCCGCGGGTCCTCCTCCAGCGCGACCTGCGCCACGATGTACGGTGACGGCAACCCGGGCAGGGTGAACCGGTGGCTGACCGTGAACCCGATGAGCGTCGCGAATCCCGAGACCGCGCGCACCCGGATCTCGTGCCCCCGGCAGTACCGGCACACCGGCTGCGGCGGATGGATCAGGGCCGCGCAGGACGCGCACTCCTGCACGCGCAGCCGGCCATCCGCCCCGGACGTCCAGAAGAACTCGGTCTCCGCCGACCGCCGACTTGGCCGCGACGTAGTGCGCCATGAACGGCTGGCCCGACTGCGCGCTGGAGGAGGAGATGTTGACGATCCGGCCCCACCCCGCCTCGATCATGTCCGGCAGCACCGCCTGGGTGCAGTGGAAGACGCCGTTCAGGTTGACGTTGATGATCCGCTGCCAGGCCTCGAAGCTGAGGTCGGTGAAGCGCTTGAACCCGTCCACGCCGGCCGCGTTGACCAGGATGGTGATCGGGCCCAGATCTTCCCTGACGGCGGCCAGTGCCTCGTCTACCTGCGTGCGGTCGGTCACGTCGGCCTTCTGCCCGAACTCCGAATCGGACGGGTTGAGGTCGAGGGCGGCGACCCGGTACCCCTCGGCGCGCAGTCGCTCCGCGATGGCCAGGCCGATGCCGGAGGCGCCGCCCGTGACGACAGCGGTCTTCACGTCCAGGTGCGGGCTCACCGGAGCCGTCTCACCCATGAAAATCTCCCTTCCGATTTTGAGAATCATACTCTCGGCTGAACCTGGCTGGAAGATGATTTGCGTCTAAAGAGAATGTAGTTTCCAGTCCAGCACCGATGACGAGGAGACGGGATGCCAGCTGAGGACAGAGCCGAGGACAGAGCCCCGGCGCCGGGCACGGCCAGGCACCTGCTCATCGACGGGAAGCTGGTGACCGCCGGGCGCACATTCACCTCGGTCAATCCGGCCACCGGGGAGACGCTGGGCGAGGCCCCGGACGCGACGGCCGCGGACGCCGAGGCCGCCATCGCGGCGGCCCGGGGCGCTTTCGACAGCACCGACTGGCCGACGGACACGGAGCTGCGCGTCCGGTGCCTGGAGCAGCTTTACCAGGTGCTCGGCGAGCACCGCGAGGAGCTGCGCGAGCTGACCATCGCGGAGGTCGGCGCGCCCCGGCAGCTCACCTACAGCGCCCAGCTGGACGAGCCCATCGAGATCGTCCGTTACTACGCCGACCTGCTCAAGAGCTACCCGATGACCGAGGAACTCGGCGAGGTCGAGGTGCGCGGCCAGCGGCATCGCCGCTGGGTGGAGAAGGAAGCCGCCGGGGTCGTGGCCGCGATCATCCCGTACAACTACCCGAACCAGCTCGCGCTGGCCAAGCTGGCCCCCGCGCTCGCGGCCGGCTGCACGGTCGTGCTCAAGGGTGCCCCGGACACGCCGCTGGTCACCCTGGCCCTGGGCGAGCTGATCGCCACCCGCACCGACATCCCGCCCGGCGTGGTCAACGTCCTCACCTCCTCCGGCGTCGAGGCCGGCGAACTGCTGACCACCGACCCGCGCGTGGACGTGGTCACCTTCACCGGTTCCACCGCCACCGGCCGCCGGGTCATGGAGGCGGCCAGCCGCACGGTCAAGCGGGTCTTCCTGGAGCTCGGCGGCAAGTCGGCCATGATCCTGCTCGACGATGCCGACTTCGCCACGTCCGCCATGTTCGCGGCCTTCATGATCTGCTCGCACGCGGGGCAGGGCTGTGCGATCACCACCCGGCTGCTGGTGCCCCGGGAGCAGCACGACGCGATCGTCGCCCAGGTCGCGGCCATGATGGGCCACGTGAAGTACGGCGATCCCACCGATCCCGGCACGTACATGGGGCCGCTCATCAGCGAGCGGCAGCGGGACAAGGTGGACGGCATGGTCCAGCGGGCCGTCGCGGCCGGTGCGACGCTGGTCACCGGCGGCAGCAAGGTCGACCCGGGCTTCTTCTACACGCCCACCCTGCTCAGCGGGATCGACCCGGACAGCGAGATCGCCCAGGAGGAGGTCTTCGGGCCGGTGCTCGCGGTCATCCCCTACGACGGCGACGACGACGCCGTGCGGATCGCCAACAACTCGATCTTCGGCCTGTCCGGCGCGATCTTCAGCGCCGACGCGGACCGGGCCATCGCGGTCGCGCGGCGGATCCGCACCGGGACGTTCAGCATCAACGGCGGTAACTACTTCGCCCCGGACGCGCCGTTCGGCGGGTACAAGCAATCCGGGATCGGCCGGGAGATGGGCCGGCCCGGCCTGGATGAGTTCCTGGAGCGCAAGACGCTCGCGGTGGTGGTCCCATGAGCGGGGAACCCATGAGCGGGGAACACGGCAAACCGCTGGACGGCATCCGCGTGCTCGAGGTCGCGATGTACGGCTTCGTCCCGTCGGCGGGCGCCGTCCTCGCGGAGTGGGGCGCGGACGTCATCAAGATCGAGCACGCCGTCAACGGCGACCCGCAGCGCGGGCTGCTGCGGGTCGGCACGTTCGTGGTGGAGCACGACCCGAACCCCAACATCGAGCACGCCAACCGGCGCAAGCGCAGCCTGGGCCTGGACATGAGCAACCCCGAGGGCCGCGAGGTGCTGTACGAGCTGGCCCGCCGGGCCGACGTGTTCCTGACCAGCTTCCTGCCCGGGCACCGGGAGAAGTTCGGCATCGACGTCGACGACATCCGCGCCGTGAACCCGAAGATCGTCTACGCCCGCGGCAGCGCGCTCGGCCCGCGCGGGGCCGAGTCCGGCAAGGGCGGCTACGACATGACCGCGTTCTGGTGCCGCGGCTCCACCGCGGCCAGCCTCACCCCGCCCGGCGTCGAGGGCCTGGTCCCGCCGCCCGGGCCCGCCTACGGCGACACGATCTCCGGCGCCAATCTGGCCGGCGGGATCGCGGCCGCCCTCCTCAAGCGGGAGCGCACCGGCGAGCCGTCCGTGGTGGACGTCTCGCTGCTCGGCAGCGGGGTGTGGGCCATGGGCCACGGCATCGGGCTGTCGCTGGCCTTCGGCAAGCCCATGGTGCCGCCGCCGTTCGGCGCGCACGGCTCGCCGACCAACCCGCTCAGCGGCACCTATCGCACGGCGGACGGCCGTTACCTGGCGTTCGTCATGATGCAGCCGGGCAAGTTCTGGGCCGACGTGTGCCGCCACATCGGCCGGCCCGAACTGGCCGGCGACCCCCGGTTCGCGACCGCGAAGGACATCGGCGAGCACACCCCCGAGGCGGTGGAGATCCTGCGTGAGGCGATCGCCACCCGCACCCTGGCCGAGTGGACGCAGGCCTTCGCCGCCCTGGCCGGCCCGTGGGCCCCGATCCAGGACACCTTGCAGGTCGGCGACGACGCGCAGGTCCGGGCCAACGAGTACATCGTTCAGGCCGGTGACCTGGAACTGGTGGCCAACCCGGTGCAGTTCGACGTGACGGCCCCGGAGTCCGGGCCGGCCCCGGCGTTCGCCGCCCAGACCGAGGAGATCCTGATGGAACTCGGCCTCGACTGGGACCGCATCCTCGCCCTCAAGGAGTCCGGCGCGGTCACCTGACGACCTCCCGCGCCACCGTGGGCGCTGGGGGGTCGGCCGGGCGCGGTAGGCGGCGTGCGCGATGGCGCCATCGGCGCACTAGGCGGGCTGTGTCGAAATTGATTCGAAGATCAACTTCACTACTACATGTGGACCAGATACTGCAATCTCGTCCAACATCTTGTGCGGAGGGTCCTCCGCTTGGCGATTCTGCAACAGCCCGTAGGACGTGCGCGATGGCGCCTTTGGCACGTGCCTGCTGTCGAGACGTTCCGCACTCCGGCCGGCGGCGTCCCTGAGCATGTCGAACTCCAGTTGAACGGGTTCACGGTCGGCCTCGGCACGGTCGAGGCGGCCAGGAGAGTGCACGGCGTCGAGGCCGTACCCGGCAGCCCGGCCATGGTCCTGGTCGTGTGGGCCGACGACGTCGACAGCGCTTGCCGGGAACTAATGGCCGTGGGAGTACCGGTGCTTCAGCCGCCGCATAACACCGGCAACAACAACCGGAACGCCCTGCTGCGCAATCCGGACGGAAATCTCGTGGAGATCGTCGCCAAGGTTTCATGAGGCAGCGTGGTGATGGCTCCCCCGCCGATCGCTAGTGTGTGAAGAGGGGCCGGTTGTCCTGAGCGAAGGAAGTTCGCATGCGCTGGACGAGGAGTTCTGGACTTCGGTCACGCGCGGCGCACCGGGCCGTCTTCGCGGGATTAGCCGCATTGGCCACCCTGGCCGTGCCCGGCTTGGCTGTGCCCGGCTTGGCCGTGCCCGCCGCCGCAGCGTCGTCGCATTCCGGGACATCCGTGGCGGCCCGCGGAACGCTGGCGCCATATGTCGTGGAGTGGTCCCGGCTGGCCGGCCAAGGGGGCAATGCCACATCGGACCTGGGGCCGGCGGCGGCGGGGGCCCCCATCAGCGCCCGGGTGTACCTGGCTGGACGGGACCCGCGGGGGCTGGCCGCGTACGCGGCGTCGGTGTCGGACCCCGACCGCCCGTCGTTTCATGACTACCTCACCCCGGCCCAGGTGGCCGAGCGCTTCGGCCCCGACGCCCGCCAGGTGGCGGCCAACCAGTCGTGGCTGACGGCCAGTGGGCTGCAGATCACGGCGGTGACGGAGCATTACATCGCCGTGAGCGGGACCGCGGCGGAGGCGCAATCGGCGTTCGGCGCGGTCTGGCACAGCTACCAGGTGGATGGCCTCACCCAGCAGGCCCCCCCGCCGGCCGCTCAGCTGTCCGCGCCCGCACCGCTGGCGCCGGCCGTGCTGACGGTGGCCCCGCTCGAGACCGGTCTGCCCGGTTACCCGGCCCCCGCCCCGGCCCCGGCCCCGGCCACTGCGCGGGCCGAAGCGCCTGCGACCGTCACGCCAACGAGCGGGAAAGCCGCGGCCGCCCTGACGGGAGAAGAGCCGCTCGGGCTGGCCGTCCCGGCCGTCGCGGGCCCGTCATGCTCCACCTACTACGGCCAGAATCTGGCCACCAGCCTGCCGCCCGCTTACGGCCGGACCGCGCCCTACTACCTATGCGGCTACACCCCCCAGCAGCTCCGCTCCGCCTACGGCGTCCCCGGCTCGCTGACCGGTCAGGGCGTCACGATCGCGGTGATACATCCGTGGCGCCAGCAGACCGCCGCCCAGGACCTGGCCACCTTCGGCGCCCGGCACGGCGAGCCGTTGCGCCCGGGACAGTTCACCCAGATCCTGCCCGCCGGGCTTGACGCCTCCTGCGAGGGCACCACGGAAGGGCCGTTCCCCCTGTCCAACGAGGAGACCGGCGACGTCGAGCTCGTGCACGCCACCGCGCCGCAGGCGAAAATCGTCTACGTCGGCGCCAAGTGCGACGACGGCGAGGGCACCGTGCAGGATCTCGACGCGATGACCACCGTGGTCGACGGGCGCCTGGCCACCATTGTCAGCAACTCATGGGCCGCCGTCGCGAGCGACGCCGCGCTGTCAGCCGGGCTGGTCGGGGCGTACGAGCAGATCTTCGAGCAGGGTGCCGCCGAGGGCATCGGCTTCTACTTCGCCGCCGGGGACGGCGGCGAGTTCTCGGGTGGTTCCGCCGGCGGCCAGCCGACCCTGATCTACCCGCAGAGCGATCCCTGGGTGACCTCGGTGGGCGGGACCAGCCTGGCGGCCGGCCCGGCCGGCCAGTACGAGTGGGAAACCGGCTGGGGTGACCGGGCGGCCGAGCTAGCCGCCGACGGCAAGAGCTGGGCTAACCTGCCCGGCAGCTTCGCCCTGGGATCGGGGGGCGGGACCAGCACCCTGTTCCGTCAGCCGTCCTATCAGCGCGGCGTGGTGCCGGCCGTACTCAGCCACGCCCACGGCAGCGCCGCCCCGATGCGGGTGGTCCCCGACATCGCCGCTGACGCTGACCCATTCACGGGTGCGCTGGTGGGGGAGACCGTAAGCCCGGGCGCGGGCCAGCCGCCGGTCTATCAGGAGGGGCCGGGCGGCGGCACCAGCGCCTCGTGCCCGCTGATCGCGGGCATCCAGGCCGACGTCCAGCAGGTGGCCGGGGGAGTGCCGATCGGGTTCGCCAACCCCGTCATCTATGCCCGTTATGGCACCCGCGCTTTCCACGATGTCACCGACGAGCCGCTCGGGCCGGGTTTCACGCCCGCCGTGGCCCTGCCGGCCGGCCTCGTCGCCGCCGCGCCGGTCCTGGTGACCCTGGGCCTGGACGAGGGACTGGCCGCCACCCCCGGCTATGACGACGTGACCGGCGTCGGCAGCCCGGCCCCCGGCTACTTCGCGTCCTACCGCCGCGGCGGACCGGAGGTACTTCCCTGATGGCAACGGCCCTGTGCCGGTCATTGATCATCGTCCGGCCGCCTGGGCTGGCCGGGGCCGGACAGGTGCCCGCCGTCGTTGAGCCGGTCGACGATCGCGCCGTGGTACGACGTGGTACGGCTTGGTAGGCTGATTTTATGACTTCCGCAAAGGGTCAGCCGACAGACGTCAGTGTCCGGCAATTTGTCGCCGATTCCGGGTCGGTTACCCGTGGTCTGCGGCAAGGCCGCGCGTACACGCTCACCCTGAACGGTGAGCCGCTGGCCAAAATGGTCCCCATCAGGCGCCGTCAGGCGGTTCCCCGGGACGAAGTCCTGGCGATCTTCGCGGCCGCTCCTGTCATCGACGTTAATGAGCTGCGTTCCGACCTCGATGCGGCAGTCGGGCAGGACATCCGCGACCCCTACGAGGGAACCGGCCTGTGACGGTGCATGAGGCCGGCGTGCTGGACACCAGCATCATCGCGGCTCTCAAGCTCTACGACCCTGCGGAACTGCCCGAGACCTTCCTGATTACGGCGGTCACGCTGGGAGAGTTGTCCTACGGGCCGCACGCCACCGACGACCCGCTGAAGCGCGCGGGGCGTGTGGCTGTGCTGCAGCACGTTGAATCCACTTTCGAGCCGCTCCCTTATGATCATCACGCGGCGAGACTTTACGGCCAGATCTGCGCGGCGGTTCGTGCCGCGGGGCGCCAGCCGCGCAAGCGGGCTTCGGATCTGATGATCGCTGCCACCGCGGCCAGCAACGCGTTGCCCCTGTACACCGCTAATCCCGGGGACTTCACCGGTGCAGAGGCGTTTGCCGAGGTGGTCGGGGTGCAAGGGCGTCCGAACAACCTTTGACCGAGCCGATTGCGGTGAGCGGTGCTGCTAGTCAGGCGCGCTGGGGCGTGCGCGTCGTCCGGGCCCACGTCGTTATGAAGTCGGTCATGGCCGGCACGATCTCGGCCTGGAGGCTGGCCGCGTCCGGCCGGACCCGCAGGTCGACCGTGACCCCGGACCGGGCCGCCCGCGCCGCGAACGCCAGCGAGTCGTCCAGCAGGAGATCGGTGCCCGCTACGAGCAGCTGGACCGGCGGCAGGCCGTGCAGGTTGGCGCGGAGCGGGCTCAGCACCGGGTCGGTGGGCGCCGTGCCGGCGGCGTACCGGGTGACGTGCCGCCGCAGCCGGTCCGCGTCGAAGGTGGGATCGGCGGCCGCGTTGAGCCGCAGGCTCGGCGCCTGCATGTTCAGGTCGAGCAGCGCCGAGACCAGGACCGCGCATCGCGGCGGCGGGGCGCCCGAATCACGCAACCGGATCAGCAGGGCCGCCGCGAGCTGGGCTCCGGCCCGCTCGCCCACCACGACCACCGGGCCCGCGGCCTGGCTGGAGCAGTAGCCGGCGTACACGTCCTCCAGCGCGGCGGGGAAAGCTGGCCGGTAGCGGCCGCACACGACCGTGGCCCCGGTGCGCAGGGCGAGGCGCCGGGCCGAGCCGGGCACCGGCTCCCCGGTGCTGGACAGATAACGGTCGCTGTGCAGGTAGAGGACAACGGTCTCCGCCGGGCCCGGCGTGTTCTGCGTGGCTGTCCTCGTGACGGGCGGGCGCACCACCGGCCCGGCGGGGCTCTCGTCCACCCGCACGTCCGCCTCGAAGCGAAGATCGATCATGCGCTTTCCTCCAGGATTCGGACCGGTGCTTTCTGGAACGGCAGGCACGGGCTCAGTCCTCGAAGACCACGGTGAGGTGCTGGCTCACTGGTTCGCCCTGACAGGTGAGCACCCAGCCGTCGGCGACCTCGTCGTCATCGAGTGCATCGTTCACGCGCATGACGGCCCCGCCCTCGGTGATCTGGGCGATACACGTGGCACAGTTCCCCGCCTCGCAGGAAAAGGGGGTACTGAGGCCCGCCCGCCGCGCACATTCCAGCACGGTTTCGCCGTCACGGCGAGGGAGGGTGTGCCGTTTACCGGCCAGCACGATCGTGACCGTGCCGGCCTGCTGTGCGCTGTCCTTCGGGGGGCTGTCCTTCGGGGGGCTGTCCTGCTCGGGGCTGTCTTGCCGCGGGGCCGCGGGCTCGCTGGCCCCGGTCTCGAAGCGCTCGATGAAGATCTGCCCGGGATCAGCGCCGGCCGCGAGCAGGGTGCGCTCGATCAGGTCCATGAACGGGGCGGGCCCGCAGATGTAGAAGTCGGCGTCCCGGTCGCCGCCGAGGAAGGCCCGCACCCGGTCGTCGGTGACGAGCCCCTCGCGGGCGTCCAGGTGATGCCGGACGTCCAGGCGGCCCGGGTACCGCCCGGCCAGCTCCTGCAGCGCCGGCCCGAAGATCACCGACTCGGCGTCCCGGTTGGCCGCCAGCACCCGGACTCGCCGGCTCGTCGTGGCCAGCGCGCTCTTGACCAGCGACATGATCGGCGTGATCCCACTGCCCCCGCAGAACGCGATCAGCGGGGCGGAGCTCTCCCGCAGGCAGAAGACCCCGGCCGGCGCCGTCACCTCGACCAGGTCGCCCGCCGCGAGATGGTCGTGCATCCAGTTCGAGACGTGGCCGCCGGGTGTCCGCTTCACCGTCACCATCAGCTCGCCGTCGGTTTCCGGCGAGCTCGACATCGAGTAACTGCGCAGTGTTCCGCACACCCGGAACGTCAAGTACTGCCCGGCCCGGTACGTGAAAGGGGATGGGGCGGCGAGGGAGGAGTCAGCGAGGGGCGAGGAGTCAGCGAAGGGGGAGGAGTCAGCGAAGGGGGAGGAGTCGGTGCGGGGTGAGGGGGCAGCGAGAGGAGATGGGGGAGCGACGAGGGAGGAGGCAGTGCGGGAGGACGCGGCGGTGAGGGGAGACGGGGCGGCGGGCGGGGTGCCGAGCACGAACGTGCGCGTATCGGCCGATTCCCGGACGATCCGGATGATCCGGACCGGATGGAAGCCACGGTCTCGCGCCATGTATGGAATGTAGCTTCTCAGTTTGAGAGAATGCAATTATCACTCCAGGGCGCGGCTCGTATCGCCCCGGGGTGCGACCGGCAGTGCGGCTCGGTAGTACGGGAGGTTCGCGTGCGCAAGATTCCGGCCGACCTGGTCCAGCGGTACGAGAAGGAAGGCTGGTGGGCGCCGGAAACGTTCGGGGCCATGCTGGCGCGCGGGCTGGCGGCGTCGGCGGGGACCGTGTTCCGCGTGCACTCGGCGGTACGGCCGTGGGCCGGGACCTTCAGCGATGTCGAGCGGATCGCGCGCAGGCTGGCCGGGGGGCTGCGCGCGCGGGGCGTCGGCCCGGGTGACGTGATCGCGTTCCAGCTGCCGAACTGGATGGAGGCCGCCGCCGTCTTCTGGGCGTCGGCGTTCCTCGGGGCGGCCGTGGTGCCGATCGTGCACTTCTACGGGCGCGAGGAGGTTGGCTACATCCTGGGCGCGATCGAGCCGCGCGTCTTCATCACCGCCGAGCGCTTCGGGCGGATGGAGTACCAGGCGGATCTCTGCGCGGGCGTCCGGGCCTTCGACGACGACGGCTGATACCACACGGGCGACGTAAGCGTGCTCGACGAGGACGGTTACCTCACCATCACCGACCGCAAGGCCGACTTCATCATCCGCGGCGGCGAGAACGTCGGCGCGCCGGAGGTCGAGGAGGTGCTGCTGGGCATGCCCGGCATCGCCGAAGCCGTGGTGGTGGCCGCACCGGACGCGCGGCTCGGCGAGCACGCCGCGGCCGTCGTCCGGCTGAAGCCCGGATCTACCGTCCCCGGGCTGGCCGAGCTGCGGGACCACTTCGGCCGGTCGGGCCTGGCCCGGCAGAAGTGGCCGGAGGAGGTGCACGCGGTGGACGACTTCCCGCGGACCGCGAGCGGCAAGGTCCAGAAGTTTGTTCTCCGGCAGCGCATTGCGGCACACCAAACAGGAGAATAGGGTTCTCATAATAAGCAAGGGAGAATCTCATGCCGTCGAGCGTTCCGCCTTATCCGCTGTTCGACGCGGACAACCACCTGTATGAGCCCCCGGAGGCGATGACCAGGTACCTGCCCAAGCAGTACCAGCACGCCATCCAGTACGTGCAGGTGAACGGGCGTACCAAGATCGCGGTCCGCGGGCAGATCAGCGAGTACATCCCCAACCCCACCTTCGAGGTCGTCGCCCGCCCGGGCGCCATGGAGGATTACTTCGCCCACGGCAACCCCGAGGGCAAGTCCCGCCGGGAGATCTTCGGCGAGCCGATGAAGGCCATCCCCGCGTTCCGGGAGCCGGGGCCGCGCCTGGAGCTGATGGAAGAGCTGAGCATCCAGCGGACGCTGATGTTCCCGACCCTGGCCAGCCTGATCGAGGAGCGGATGCGGGACGATCCCGAGCTCATCCACGTGGTGGTGCACTCGCTTAACCAGTGGCTGGACGAAGTGTGGTCGTTCAACTACAAGGACCGTATCTTCACCACTCCGGTCATCAGCCTGCCCATCGTGGACAAGGCCATTGCCGAGCTGGACTGGGCGGTCGAGCGGGGCGCGCGGGCGATCCTGGTCCGCCCGGCTCCGGTGCCCGGCTTCCGTGGATCGCGGTCCTTCGCGCTGCCGGAGTTCGACCCGTTCTGGCAGCGCTGCGTGGAGCATGGCGTGCTGGTCGCGATGCACTCCTCGGACAGCGGCTACGCCCGGTACGCGCAGGACTGGGAGGGCAGCAGCTCGGAGATGCTGCCGTTCGTGGCGAACGCCTTCCGGTCGGTGGCGGAGTGGCGGCCGGTCACCGACGCGGTCGCGTCCTGGGTCTGCCACGGCGGTCTGTTCCGCAACCCGGAGCTGAAGGTGGCGGTCATCGAGAACGGCTCGGCCTGGCTGGTGCCGCTGCTGGACCAGCTGGCCAGTACCTACAAGAAGATGCCGGAAGGCTTCCTGGGCAACCCGGTGGAGGAGGTCAGGAACCGGATCCACATCAGCCCGTTCTGGGAGGAGAACCTGGGCGAACTGTCCTCCATCGTCGGTTCCGAGCGAGTGCTGTTCGGCTCGGACTACCCGCATCCGGAGGGCCTGGCCCAGCCGGTCCGTTACATCGATGTGCTCAACGAGCGGACGAAGCTGAGCGAGGAGGACAAGGCCAAGATCATGGGCGGCAACCTGGCCCGCCTGATCGCCGCGTGAGTGAGCCGGAGACCTCCCTATGACCTGGGAGACCATCCCCGAGATGGTGCTGAGCGCGGCCGGCCGCTTCGGCGATGCCGAAGCGGTCGTGGACGGGCCGGACCGGCTCACCTTCGCCGATCTGGCCCACCAGGTCCGGGTGGCCGCGGGGGCCTTCGCCTCGGCGGGGGTGGAGAAGGGCGACCGGGTGGCGATCTGGGCGCCCAACTCGGCGTCCTGGATCGTCGCGGCGTTCGGCCTGCTCACCGCCGGCGGTGTCCTGGTGCCCGTCAACACCCGCTTCAAGGCGGACGAGGCCGGTGACATCATCCGGCGCAGCGGGGCGAAGACCGTGCTCGTCGAGAAGGGTTTTCTCGGCCTGGACTTCGCGGCGCCCCCGGGCGTGCCGGTGATCGACCTGAAGTCGGGCTTCCTCGCGAGCGGCTCGCCGCTCGAGCGCAGAGTCAGTGGCGACGACGTGGCTGACATCATCTTCACCTCCGGCACGACGGGGCGGCCCAAGGGCGTGATGATGACGCACGCCCAGAACCTGCGGTGGACCGCGAACTGGTGTGACACCGTCGGGCTGCGGGAGGGCGACCGCCACCTGATCGTCAACCCGTTCTTCCACATGTTCGGGTACAAGGCGGGCTGCATCACGTCCCTGCTGCGCGGCGCCGCCATGCTGCCGGTGCCGGTCCTCGATGTGGATCGCGTGCTCGAACTGGTCGAACGGGAGAAGGTGACGGTCCTGCCGGGGCCGCCCACGCTCTATCACTCGCTGCTGTCGGCGCCGGCCGGGCGGGACCTGTCGTCGCTCCGGGTCGCCGTGACCGGGGCCGCCGACATCCCGGTCGAGCTGATCCGCAGGGTCATCAGCGAACTGCCCTTCCAGTCGATCTTCACCGGATACGGCCTGACCGAGGCCGGGACGGTCAGCCTGTCCCGGTCCGGTGACTCGTTCGAGGACATCGCGACGACCGTCGGCACCCCGTGCGAGGGCTACGAGCTGCGCATCGCCGGCGACGGCGAGGTGCTGGTCCGCGGGTTCTGCGTGATGAAGGGGTACCTCGACGACCCGGCTGGGACGGCCGAGGCGGTCGATGCCGACGGCTGGCTGCACACCGGGGATCTCGGCGCGATCGGTGACCGGGGGCGGCTGCGGATCGTCGGCCGGAAGAAGGACATGTTCATCGTGGGCGGCTTCAACGCCTATCCGGCCGAGATCGAGGGCTTCCTGCTGGAGCACCCGGCCGTCGCGCAGGCCGCCGTGATCGGCGTCCCGGACGAGCGGTTCGGCCAGGTGGGGAAGGCCTTCGTGGTCCCGAAGGGCCCGGTGTCCGGGGAGGAGCTGATCGCCTGGAGCCGGGAGCGGATGGCCGGGTTCAAGGTGCCCCGGTCCGTGGCGTTCCTGGATGAGCTGCCGCTGAACGCCACCGGCAAGGTCATGAAGGACAAATTGAATTAATTAAATTAACGGACGTCTGAATCGGCCCGCCTGGGTCGGGAGCCATCTCCCGGCGGTGGTCTGCGGCCGGTCCGGCCGGGGGAGGAGCCGCCGGTCCGCGGCCTGTCCGGCCGGGGGTGCGCGGCTTGGGTTGCGGGACCCGGGGGTGCGCGGCTCACGGGTCGGGCGCATGCCCCCCACTGGCATCGCCCACCCCATTCGCCACGCCGTTGGCTGGGGCGCTTTACACGTAAAGGTGCCATCACGTGTATCCCCGTACACGTGGAGGTGCCATTGCGTACATGCCGTGGACAGCGGGACTCCGGCATGTGCGCGCAGAGACGCCCGGGTCGGGAGCCGTCAGCCCCGGGTCGGGAGCCGTCAGCCCCGGGTCAGGAGCCGCCCGGGCGGCCGTTCACCGCGGCCCAGTGCGCCTCGGCGGTCCACAGGGTGGCGAAGGCGGTGGTGGCGGAGAGCTCATACGCCGGGTGGTGGTACGGGGCGGCCCGGGCGATGACCGACTTGATGGGCCGGGCCGGGGAGGCCGCGATGCGCCGGGCCAGCCCGCGCCAGGAATCCTCGAATTCGGCCCGCGGGTAGACCCGCTGGATGAGCCCGATGCGGTACGCCTCGGCCGTGTCCAGCCGGTCGCCGGTCGTGGTGAGCAGCAGGGCCTGGGACCGGCCGACCAGGGCGGCGAGCCGCTCGGCACCCCCCCACGCGGGCATGATCGCGAGCCTGGCCTGGGTGAAGCCGATCTGTACGTCGTCGGCGGCCACGCGGATGTCCGCGGCCACCGCGACCTCGGCGCCGCCGCCCAGGGCGTGCCCGTTGAGCGCGGCCACGACGGGGCCGGGGAAGGTGGCGATCCGGTCGCAGAGGCGGCGCATCCGGACGGCCATCGCGGCGGCCGCCTCGTGCGTCCGGATCTTGGCCAGCTCCTTCAGATCGCCACCCGAGATGAAGGCCCGGTCACCCTGGCCCCGGATGACCAGGACATCGGCCTCGGCCGCGGCGTCCAGGGCTCTTTCCAGCGCGTCCATCGTCGCGAGGCCGATGGCGTTGCGCGCCGCGGGCCGGTCGACGGTCACCGTCGCGATGCCTTCGTCCAGTTCGAGCAGAACATCGGCCATGCGGTTCTCATCCGTTCTCGTTTTGCTCTCGGCCCCGTTCGCCGGGGTTCTCGTTCTACTCTCGCTGCTCTCGGCCCCGTTCGCCAGGAGGGCGATATTGGCATTCTCATTTTTCGCAAGTAACGTATCTGACGATGAACGACTTCGCCCAGACCTCGTCCGGCCTTCCCCTCGAGCCGGTCTACGGACCGGGGGACCGGCGTGCCGAGCCCCCCGAGCCGGGCCGTTTTCCCTTCACCCGGGGTAACTATCCCTCCGGTTACCGGGGCAGGCTGTGGACGTTCCGGCAGTACTCCGGGTTCGGCACCGCCGAGGAGTCCAACCGCCGCTACCGCTATCTGCTCGAGCAGGGGGGCACCGGGCTGTCCGTGGCGCTCGACCTGCCGACGCAGTGCGGCTATGACTCCGACGATCCAGAGGTGAGCGAGGAGGTCGGCCGGGTCGGTGTCGCGGTCGACACGCTGGCCGACGCGGAGGTGCTGTTCGACGGTATCCCGCTGGACCGGATCAGCACGAGCTTCACCATCAACGGGACGGCCGCGATCCTGCTGGCCTTCTACGTAGCCGCCGCCGAGCGACAGGGCGTGCCCCGGGCCAAGCTCACCGGGACGATCCAGAACGACATCCTCAAGGAGTACGCGTCCCGTGGCACCTGGATCTGGCCACCGGAGCCGTCGCTGCGGCTGATCGCCGACACGATCGAGTTCTGCGCGGCCGAGGTGCCGAAGTTCAACGCGATCTCGGTGGCGGGAGCGCATTTCCGCGACGCGGGGGCCAACGCGGTGCAGGAGATGGCCTTCACCCTCGCCGACGGGGTCACCTACTGCGACACCGTGCTGGCCCGCGGCCGGATGACGATCGACCAGTTCGCCCCGCAGATCTCGTTCTTCTTCTACACGCACGGTGACTTCTTCGAGGAGGTCGCCAAGTACCGGGCGGGACGCCGGCGCTGGGCCACGATCGTCCGGGAACGGTACGGGGCCGGCGCGGACAAGGCGTCGATGTTCCGTTTCGGCTGTGTCGCGGGCGGCGCCTCACTGTACGCCCCGCAGGCGCGCAACAACGTCGTCCGGGTGGCGTACGAGGCGATGGCCTCCGTGCTGGGCGGCGTCCAGTCGATGTTCACCGCCGCATGGGACGAGCCGTTCGCGCTGCCGAGTGAGGAGTCGGCGACGCTGGCCCTGCGGACCCAGCAGATCCTCGCCTACGAGACCGGCGTGGCCCGGGTGGCGGATCCGCTCGGCGGCTCCTACTTCGTCGAGGCGCTCACCGACGCCACCGAGGCCCGCATCATCGAGATCATGGACGACCTGGACTCCCACGGCGGGATGGTGCGGGCGATCGAGGACGGTTACCTGCAGGGTCTCATCGCCGACGAGGCCTACCGGCTGCATCGCGACGTCGAGGCCGGGACCCGGCCGGTGGTGGGCGTCAACCGGTTCGTGACCGACGAGCCCGCCCCCGACCTCGCCACCTACGAACTGGACGCGGCCGGCCGCGAGTGGCAGCTCAAGCGGCTCGCCCAGGTCAAGGCGCAGCGTGACGCCGCGGCCGTGCGCGCTCGCCTGGCTGATCTCGCCCGCGCCGCGGAGGGTACCGGCAACCTGATGGGCCCCCTGATCGACTGCGCCGGCGCCTACTGCACCGTCGGGGAGATGGTCGCCGCGCTGAAGGCGGTCTGGGGCGAGTTCCAGCAGCCCGTGGTCTTCTGATGGCGGGCGGTGCTGTGATGGCGGGCGGTGCTGTGATGACGGTGGTGCTGCGATGGCCGGCGGTGCTGCGATGACGGCCCGGATCCTGATCGCGAAGCCCGGGCTGGACGGCCATGACCGGGGCGCCAAGATCGTCGCGCGGGCCCTGCGTGACGCCGGCTTCGAGGTCGTGTTCACCGGCATCCGCCAGCGCATCGAGGCCATCGTGGCGACCGCCGTCCAGGAAGACGTCGCCGTGGTCGGGCTCAGCATCCTGTCGGGTGCCCACCTGGCCCTGACCGCCCGGACCGTCGACGCCCTGCGGGCGGCGGGCGCCGGCGACATCGCCGTCATCGTCGGCGGCATCATCCCCGCGGCCGATATCCCGCGCCTGCGCGCCGCGGGCGCAGCCGCGGTCTTCCCGACCGGCACTCCGCTGGAGGTTCTCGTGCCGGAGGTGCGCGCGCTGACGGCCGCTGCGGCCGCGCGCTGACGGCCGCGTTCGGCGCGCGCACGCACGATGGCCGGGCCGATCCCGCCCGGCCGGCCGGAGAAATCAGCCGGAGAAACCGGACCTGGAAACACCTGGAGGAGCTGTGCGGGTCGGCGTGATGATCGGGCCGGAGCGCGGGGACTCCGCGCGGAAGGCCGCGCGGATGCTCGACGACGTGGCGTGGGCCGAGAGCGCGGGACTGGACACGGCGTGGGTGCCGCAGATCCCGTCCGATTTCGACGCACTGACGGCCGTAACGCTGATGGCCACACGGACGTCGCGAATCGAGCTGGGGACCGCGGTCGTGCCGCTGCAGGCGCAGCACCCGGTCGCGCTGGCGCGGCAGGCGCTGTCCGTGCAGGCGGCCACGGGCGGCCGGCTGGCACTGGGCCTCGGGCCGTCGCACCACTGGATCGTGCGGGACATGCTGGGGCTGCCGTACGAACGCCCGGCCGCCTACACCCGCGACTACCTGGACGTCCTGGACGCCGCGCTGAGCGGGCCCGGCCCGGTCGACGTCGAGAACGGCACGTTCACCGTGCACAATCCGCTCGGCCTCGGCCCGGTGGCGCCGCTGCCGGTGCTGATCGCCGCGCTCGGCCCGGTCATGCTGGCGCTGGCGGGTGAACGGGCCGACGGGACCGTGCTCTGGATGGCGGACGAGCGCGCGATCGACAGCCATGTCGTGCCGCGCATCACCAAGGCGGCGGCGAGCGCGGGACGCCCGGCTCCCCGCATCGTCGCCGGCATCCCGGTCTGCCTGTGCCGCCCCTCGGACGTCGGAGCGGCCCGGGAGCGCGCCAACCGGATCCTCGGCGAGGTGGAGGTCTCCCCCAACTACCAGCGAATGCTCGCCTACGGCGACGCCCGGGACATCGGCGACCTGTGCGCGGCGGGCGACGAGGCGGCCATCGCGGCCCGGTTCCGCAGGTTCGCCGGCGCGGGGGTCACCGATTTGTCGGTGCGGTTGCTGCCGATCGGCAACGACCGGGACGAGCTGATCGCCTCCAAGCACCGCACGCGCGACGTGCTCGCCGGTCTCGCCGCCGACCTGAGATGACCGCTTCCGGTACCGTCCGCCGGCACGCCTCCGGCATGACCCGCCGGCACGCCTCCGGCATGACCCGCCGGCACGCCTCCGGCATGACGAAGTGCGGCGTCCGCGTGGGGGGCAGGTGGTGACCGCGCCGCTGGCGGGCATTCGCATCCTCGAGGTCGGCCACATGCTGGCGGGCATTCGCATCCTCGAGGTCGGCCACATGCTGGCGGGCCCGTACGCCACGATGATGCTCGCCGATCTCGGCGCCGAGGTCACCAAGATCGAGCCCCCGGGCGGTGACATCTCGCGGCAGGTCGGCGAGAACTACTTCGCCAGCCTGAACCGCGGGAAGCGCAGCGTCTGCCTCGACCTGGCCGCGCCGGGGGGCCAGGCGCAGCTCGGCGAGCTCGCCGCCGCGGCGCACGCGCTGCTGGTCAACCTGAAGCCGTCCGCGATTGTCCGGCTCGGGCTCACCTACGACGCCTTGCGGCGGTGGAACGAGCGGATCGTCTGCGTCGCGCTCACCGGCTTCGGCCTGTCCGGGGGCGACGACCCGGCCTTCGATTACCTGGTCCAGGCGGCCACCGGCGTGGCCGCCCTCACCGGTGACCCCGCGGGACCGCCCACGCTGCCCGGCTACTCCTCGGCGGACAACTCCGCCGGGCTGACCGCCGCGCTCGGCCTGCTGGCCCAGATCGTCTCCGGGCGCGGCGGCCAGGTGGACGTGTCGATGCGGGACGTGATGCTGTCCCAGCTCAACTACCGGGCCGCGGTCTACCTCAACGACGGGATCACGCCGCGGTGGCTGCCGTCGGGCGCGCACTCCTATTACGTCCCGGCGCAGCTCTTCGCGACCGCCCAGGGATATCTGGCCCTGTTCGTCACGCACGACGGGTTCTGGAAGTCCTTCGCCGCGGAGGCGGGCATTGCGGGCTTCCCCACGATGGCCGAGCGCGCGGCCCGGCGCGAGGAGGTCCTCGCCGCCGTGACGAAGGCCCTGGCCGCCGATACCGCGCTGGCCTGGGAGGCCCGGCTGCGGCCGCTGGGTGTCCCGGCCGTGGCCGTGCGGACGCTGCCCGAGGCGCTGGCCGCCGCCCCGGAGGCCATCGTGACGGCCGGCCGCTACCGCCAGGTCGGCTGCCCGGTCCGGGTGGCCGGCTACGAGCCCGGCTACTACCGCTCCCCGCCCCGCCTGGGCGAGCACGGCGGCTTCCCCGGCCACGTCGCGGCCGGCTCCTGAGACTCGCGATGGTCCCGGATATATACCGTGACCGGCTCCTGAGGTCCGCGATCGTGCCCGGACCGGCTCGGGGCCGCTCACCCCTCCCGGCCGCGATCGTGCCCGGACCGGCTTGGGGCCACTCACCCCAGCCGGCCGCGATGGTGCCCGGACCGGGAAGGTCTCGGCAGGAAGGCCCGCATTTGGTATGAAGGTTCTAGCAAACTGGTAATGGCTTTCTCATCTTTGAGACGGATACTCTCCATGACGCCGGGTAACGTGACCGAGCGGATCGCGCTCGTCTTCGAGGACCAGGAATTCAGCGCGGCGCGACTGGACGCGCTGGCCAACGGCCTGGCCGGGACGCTGGCACGGCGGGGCGTGCGCGCGGGGGAGCGGGTCGCGCTCATGTCGTCGAACCGGCCGGAGTTCATCGTGGCCACCCACGCGATCTGGCGGCTCGGCGCGTCGGCCGTACTGCTCAGCCCGGCCTGGAAACGCGGCGAGGTGGAGCACGCCCTCGCGATCACCGGCCCGGCGCACGCCGTGGGCGACCATCCGGTGCTGGCCGGGCTAATGCCGATGCTGGACCTGGACGAGCCGATCGAGCCCGGGCCGGGAGTGCCCCTGGGTCCGGAGCGTTCTCCGGGCCGGGACCGTTCCCCGGGCCCGATCCGGGTGCGGATGCCGTCCTGGTCTTCAGTTCGGGGACGACCGGGTTGCCGAAGGCGGCCCGGCATACGCACGCGTCGTTCGGTGCCGCCGTCGGGCACTGGCGGGACGCGCTGGAACTGACGGACCGGGACCGGCTCCGGATCACCACGCCGCCCTCGCACATCCTCGGGCTGCTCAACATCGTCACGGCGCTGGAGACGGGGGCCTGGCTGCGGCTGCACCGCCGGTTCGACCTGGACGGGATGCTCCGGCACATCGAGGCCGACCGGATCACCGTGGAGATGGCCGTCGCGCCGATCGCGCTGGCGCTCGCGTCCCACCCGAAGCTCGAGTCTTACGACCTGTCGTCCCTGCGCTACATCATGTGGGGGGCCACTCCGGTGACGCCGAGCGTCGCCGAGACCGTCACCCGGCGGACCGGGGTCGGCTGGGTGCCCGCCTACGGCGCGACCGAGCTGCCGGTCATCACCTGCAATCCGATCGGCGCGGCGCGGCTCGACCGCGCGGGACGCGCCGTGCCCGGGGTGAGCCTGCGGGTGGTGTCCCTGGAGACCGGACAGCCGGCCGGGCCGGGGGAAATCGGCGAAATCCAGGCCCGGTCGGACTCGCTGATGGCCGGTTACCTGCCCGCCGGGGCGACGGCGGAGGCCTTCTGCGATGGCTGGTACCGGACCGGGGACGTCGGCTACCTGGACGCGGACGGCTGGCTGCGCCTGACCGGCCGGTCCAAAGAAATGATCAAGGTCCGGGGCTTCCAGGTCGCGCCGGCCGAGGTGGAGGCCGTGCTGCACGGCCATCCAGCCGTCGCGGACTGCGCCGTGTTCGGGATCCCCGACGTGGCCGACGGGGAAGCGGTGATCGCGGCGGTGACGCCGGACGGCCTGGTCGATCCGGCGGAGCTCATCACGCTGGTCGGCGACCGGCTCGCCTCCTACAAGCGGCCGAGCCGGGTCGTGCTGGTGGACGAGATCCCCCGGCTGCCCTCCGGCAAGGTGCTGCGCCGGGTGCTGAAGGAGGAGTATGGACGCGCGTCTGTCGACTGAGCAGCGGGAGCTACGCGACGCGGCCGCGCGGCTGGCCGGTGATCTCGGGCCCGGCTCCGTCCGCGACCTGGCCGACGCGGACCGTATCGCGCGGCTGGAGAAGGCGGTGGCCGCGACCGGCTGGCGGGCGCTGCGCTCCGACGGGGCGTCCGGCGTGGAGGTCGCGCTCGTCGCCGAGGAGTTCGCGCGCGGACTGGTCGACGTGCCCTTCCTCGGGCCCGTCCTGGCCGGCGATCTGCGGCCGGGCGACGCCGGGGACGCCCAGCCGTGGACGATCTCGGTGCGGTCCGAGGCCATCGACGCCCGCATCCAGCGGGTCCTCGCCGTGCGGGACGGCCAGATCCTGACCGCCCGGACCGGGGCCGAGCTCCCCGGCGCCGACCTGACCCGGGTCAGCGCCGAGGTGATCGGCCCGCTGGAGGTGGCCGGCCAGCTGTCCGGCGAGCACGCCGGGCGGTGGCTGGCGCTGGCGCTGGCCGTCACGTCCGCCGACATGCTCGGGGCCGCCCGCGGCGCGCAGGCTCTCGCCTGCGATTACGCCCGCATCCGGGCACAGTACGGGAAGACGATCGGGTCCTACCAGGCCGTGGCGCATCCGCTGGCCGAAGGCCTCGCCCTGATCGAGGGCTCGGTGAGCGTCCTGCGCCATGCGGCCTGGGCCGTCGACGCGCTGGCCCCGCCGGAGGCGGTCCGGGCCGCCCAGATCGCCAAGGTCTACTGCGCGCGCGCCGCGCTGACCATCTGCGAGACCTCCGTGCAGGTGCACGGCGGGATCGGCAACACCTGGGAATGCCTCGCGCACGTATACCTGCGGCGAGTGCTGGCGTCCGCGGAACTGTTCCCCGTCGGCCTGGAGGAGATCGACTGTGGATTATCGTGACTCGCCGGCCGAGGCCGAGTTCCGGGACCGGCTGCGCACCTGGCTGGCCTGGCGGGGCGGGCGGGCCGGGTCGTTCCCGGCCTCCGGGGACGACTACTGGAGGCGCCAGGGCGAATGGCACCAGGCGCTGTACGGGGCCGGGTTCTTCGGCTTGTCGTGGCCCCGCGAGTACGGCGGCCAGGAACTGCCGCCCGTCTACGACGTCATCCTGGACGAGGAGCTGGCGCGGGCGGGGGCACCGCCCCGGCCCAGCCTCGGCTACCTGGTCCAGGGGCTCGGCCGGCACGGCAGTGCGGAACTGCGGCGGCGGTTCCTCCCCGGGATGATCGACGGCACGCAGCGCTGGTGCCAGGGCTTCAGCGAGCCCGGCGCCGGGTCGGACCTCGCGTCCCTGACCACCACGGCGACCCTGGTTCAGGGCGACCGTGCGCCGGGCGATAGCGCCGATGACGATGGCAATGACGCCGAGTACGTCGTGCACGGTCACAAGATCTGGACGAGCTACTCCGACGTCGCCGACTGGTGCCTGCTGCTGGCCCGGACCGACCCGGACGTGCCACGGCACCGGGGGCTTTCCGCGTTCGTGGTGTCCATGCGTCAGCCGGGAGTCGAGCAACGTCCGTTCCGGATGATGAATGGCATCACCACCGAGTTCGGCCAGGTTCTATTCGACGGGGCCAGGGTGCCGGCCGATCAGATGGTCGGCGCGGCCGGCGAGGGCTGGGCGCTGGCGATGACGATCGTGGGGCACGAGCGCGAGCCCGCCGAGCTGGGTTACTCGGCCCGGTACGGCAAGCTCGTCCGCGACCTGGTGTCCCGTACGAAGGGCAGTACACCTACGGAGCTGACCTGGGCGTACGTGCAGACCGAGATGCTCCGCCTGCACGTGCGGCGACGGCTGTCCGAACGGCTGGACGGAGTGGCCCACGGGCCCGAGGGCTCGCTGGACAAGCTGCTCATGACCTGGGTCGAGCAAACGGCCGGGCATGCGGCGCTGGCCGTGGGCGGGACGCGCGACCCGGACCTGCTGAGCGCGTACCTCTATAGCCGAGCGCAGAGCGTCATGGGCGGGACCTCTCAGATCCAGAAGAACATCATCGCGTCCCGCATCCTCCGGCTGGGAGGCTGACGTGTACGACATGCCGAGCGAGATCGACGTCCGCGAGGACGGCCCGCTCCGGATCATCACGCTGAACCGGCCGGAGGCGCTCAACGCCGTCAACGACGCGCTGCACACCGGACTGGCGCAGCTGTGGCCACGGCTGAGTGCGGACCACGAGGCCCGCGCCGCGGTGCTCACCGGAAGCGGCCGGGCCTTCTCGGCCGGCGGGGACTACGCCTACCTGGAGGAATTGCGGCGTGACCCCGTCCTGCGCGCCCGGAGCATCGCGCACGGCCGGGACGTGGTCCTGGGCATGGCCCGCTGCCGGGTCCCGGTGGTCGCGGCCGTCAACGGTCCCGCCGTGGGGCTGGGCTGCAGCCTGGTGGCGCTGAGCGACATCGTGTACATGGCCGAGACGGCCTACCTGGCCGACCCGCACGTGCGGGTCGGCCTGGTCGCGGCCGATGGCGGCCCGCTCACCTGGCCGCTGCACACCAGCCTGCTGCACGCCAAGGAATATGCCCTCACCGGTGCGCGGATCCCGGCCCGCCGCGCCGCCGAGATGGGACTGGCCAACCACGTGGTGCCCGATCCGCTGGCCGCGGCGCGGCAGTGCGCGACGCAGATCGCCGGGCTGGCGCGGCAAGCGGTCGAGAGCACCAAACGGCTGCTCAACCTGCACCTCGAACGGGCCGTCCTTGCCACCTTGGACTTCGCCACGACCGCCGAAGAGCAGTCGTTCCAGACCGACGACTTCCGCCTGACCCTCGCCAAGCTCACCAGGGGGAAAGCCTCATGACCGCTGACACCAGCGCCACGGATCCGGCACCCGCCGCCGTCCCGCCGTACCGGGTCGTCCAGTGGGCGACCGGGACCATCGGCGCCTACGCGCTGCGAAAGATCATCGAGCACCCGGACATGACCCTGGCCGGCGTGTACGTGCACAGTCCGGCCAAGGCCGGGAAGGACGCCGGTGACCTGTGCGGGGTGGCCGCGACCGGCGTGCTCGCCACCGGCGACATCGACGAGATCCTGGCGCTGCGCGCCGACTGCGTCCTGTACATGCCGCTGGCCGGGGACGTCGGCGAACTGTGCCGGCTGCTCGGGTCGGGGGCGAACGTCGTCACCACCGCGGGCGTGTTCCACCATCCGGGCAGCCTCGACCCCGCAGTCCGCGCCCAGGTCGGGGCCGCGTGCGAGCGCGGCGGCAGCACGATCCACAGCACCGGGAGCAGTCCCGGGTTCATCACGGAGGCCGTCCCGCTGGTGCTGACGTCGATCCAGCGCCGTTTCGATGGCCTGATGATCGAGGAGTTCGCCGACCTGTCGGCGCGTGACTCGCCGGAGATGCTCTTCGGCCTGATGGGCTTCGGCCAGCCGGCCGCGGACATGGACGAGCGGCGGGTGGCGCACGGGCAGATGAGCTTCGGCCCGTCGCTGCGCCTGGTCGCCGACGCGCTCTCGATGCCGCTCGACTCCGTGACCGCGAGCGGGGAGGTGGCGACCGCGCGCCACCCGGTCCGTATCGCCGCCGGTGAGCTGGCGGCGGGCACCGTGGCCGCCCAGCGGCTGACGGTGTCCGGCATCAGGGACGGCCGCCCGGTGCTCTCGTTCCGCGCCATGTGGTACTGCAGCACCGACCTCGACCCCGCGTGGGACGCCCGCGCCACCGGCTGGCACATCGCGGTCGACGGGGACGCGCCGCTCGACGTCGATATCCGCTTCCCGGTGCCGCTCGAGCGGATGGCGTCGGTCTTCCCGGCCTACACGGCGAACCGCGCCGTCAACGCCGTGCCGTTTGTCTGCGCGGCCGCCCCGGGCATCCGCGCCATCACCGACCTGCCGCAGATCGTGACCACACTTGGCTGAGCGGGCGCGGCCGGCGGGGCGCCCCCGCCGTGGGGGTTTGTGGGCCTGTAGGCCCTGGCGGCCTCGATCATGACCTGATAGCAGTATCACTATGACTGTCCGACCAGAGCGACCG
>PLRW01000136.1 GCA_003164955.1 Actinomycetota bacterium | reverse complement strand
GCACTGCTGGTTGCGGCACTGCTGGAGGCCGTTCCCTGGGCCGCCGCGGGGACGGCCTGCGCAGCCCCGTTCCCGGGGGCGGGCTCCTCCCAGTAGAACTGCTTGCCGCGCAGCAGCGAGACCATGGCGCCGATGAACGACATGATGGCCGCGGCGGTGAAGACGATCACCAGGCCGTGGTGGAACGGGCCCGAGATGACGGTGGGGAAGAACTTCTTGCCGGTGAGCACGTTAACCTGCGCCGGGGACAGCTTGTTCAGCACGCCGGTGGGACCGAGCAGGTTATGGATCGGGTTGTAGCCGAGCAGCGCCGCGAACAGCGTGCTGACCGGCGGTAGGTGGGCCACCTTGGAGGCGATGGCCAGCGGAACGCCCTGGCCGTGCAGGCCCGCCGTCAGCGTGCGCGGCAGCGTGCTGGCCAGGCCCGCGACCATCAGCGAGAAGAAGATGCCGATCGACAGGGACATCCCCGAGTTCTGGAACGTGGAACGCATGCCGGAGGCGGAGCCCCGGTGGTGCGCCGGCACGCTGCTCATGATCGCGGACGTGTTCGGCGAGGCGAACAGCCCGGACCCGACCCCGTTGAAGAAGATCAGCGTCCCGAAGGCCCAGTAGGGGAAAACGATCGGCAGCAGCAGCAGGCCGATGAACGCGCACGTGGCCACGAGCAGGCCTGACGTCGCGAAAAGGCGCTGGCCGTAACGGTCGGACAGCCACCCGGAGATCGGCCCGGCGATCAGGAAGCCCGCGGTCAGCGGCAGCATGTAGATGCCGGCCCACAGCGGGGTGTCGACGTAGTTGTAGCCGTGCAGCGGCAGCCAGATGCCGGCCAGCCAGATGACCAGCATGAACTGCAGGCCGCCGCGGGCGATCGCGCCCAGCAGGGACGCCAGGTTGCCGGCCGCGAAGGCCCGGATCTTGAACAGCCGCATCTGGAACATCGGATTGGGGATCTTCGTCTCGATGTAGCAGAACAGCACCAGCAGAACGATGCCCGCCGCGAGCCCGCCCAGCACCCAGGGGTTGGTCCAGCCGGTGGGGCTGCCGCCGTGCGGCTGGATGCCGTAGGTGATCGCGACCAGCAGCAGCCCGGCGCCCAGCGCGAACGTGACGTTGCCGAGCCAGTCGATCCGGGCCCGCCGGGTCGTCGCGATCTCGTGCAGGCTGCGGTACGCCCACACCGTGCCGAACACGCCGATCGGGACGTTGATCCAGAACACCGCGCGCCAGTCCCAGGCGGCCAGGAGGCCGCCCAGCAGCAGCCCGACGAACGTGCCCGAGATGCCGGCGATCTGGTTGATGCCCAGGGCCATGCCGCGCTTGTTGGCCGGGAAGGCGTCGGTCAGGATGGCGGCCGAGTTGGCCATCAGCATCGCGCCGCCGAACGCCTGGACGATCCGCCCGCCGATCAGCCACAGCGCGCCGCCGCCGCCCAGCAAGGGGTCCAGGGACAGCGCGATGGACGCGATCGTGAAGACGACGAAGCCCAGGTTGTAGATCTTCACCCGGCCGAATATGTCGCCGAGCCGGCCCAGCGTCACCACTAGGACCGCCTGGACCAGCAGGTACCCGATGATCATCCACAGCAGGTAACTGATGTTGCCCGGCGTGAGCGGGTTGAGGTGAATGCCGCGGAAGATGGCGGGCATCGCGATGATCACGATCGAGGCGTCGATGGTCGCCATCGTCATGCTGAGCGTGGTGTTCGACAGGGCGATCCACTTGTAGCGGCCGCTTCTCAGGCGGCCGCCGTCTCGCTGACCGCCCGCCCGGGTACTTGCCCGGGGCCGGGCGCTGCCCGTTTTCCCCGCACCACTCGGGTGCCCGTTGCCTGTCGTCGCGTGTCCCTGTTCTGCCGATTTCCGCACGTGTCCCAAGCATAGCCTCAAACAGTTGTTTGATCACAACTATTTACCGGGCGAACGGTCTGGCGGCCGGGAAAGGCCTACTGGGAGGGCTTGTGTGACCGGGACGGTGCGGTCGTCCCGCGCCGGGTGAGAGTCATCGCCCAGGTTTGTCGAGGGAAAAACGGTTCGCTAAACACGTCGGTTGGGGGGGAGAAGATGATTTGTCCGGATCACGGTTGGCCGGTCCGCATCTGCCGGGGATACCGGAGTAGCGTAAAGGCACCCCTGAGGCCATGGCCCGGCACTGGGGTTCCGGCTGTTGGCGACGCTGCGGAGGGTACATGAGCATCCTGGGGACCCGGGTGGTGCGGACCGAGGATCCACGGCTGCTGACCGCCGGCGGGACGTACGTCGATGACCTCCGCGTGCCCGAGCTTGACGGCGCGGTACAGGCCACGTTCGTGCGGAGCCCGCTGGCGCACGCTCTCATCACCGGCATCGACACGTCGGCGGCCCGGGGCGAGCCGGGCGTGCTGGCCGTGCTCACCGCCCAGGACCTGGGCTCAGCCCCGGCGCCAGAAAACGAGGCGCCAGAAAACGAGGCCCCGGAAAACGCCGAGGCCGACGAAGCCGAGCTCGTCGCAGCCGAAGAGAGCGGCGAGGCCGGCCCGGGACCGCTGGGCGGCCCGTTCACCGAGCCGATGCTCGCGGGCGGCCGGGTCCGGTTCGTGGGCGAGCCCGTGGCGCTGGTCCTGACCGGCGGGCCCGCCGGGCGCTACCGGGGCGAGGACGTATCCGAGCTGGTCAGCGTGGACTACGACCCGCTGCCCGCGGTGGTGGGCACGGCGGCGTCGCTGTCCGGGGACACCCTGCTCTTCCCCCCGGCCGGATCGAACGTCGCCGCCGCGGGTGGCGCCCGCAAGGACGGCGGCCCCGCGTTCGATGACTCCCTGTTCGCCGGGTGTGAGGTAGTGGTCGAGCGGACGATCGTCAACCAGCGCGTCGCGCCCGTGCCGCTGGAGGTGCGCGCCGCCGCGGCGGTCTGGCGGGACGGGAAGCTGACGGTGTGGGCGAGCACCCAGAACGCCCAGCTCGCCCGGGTCATCCTGGCCGGCGCGCTGCAACTCGACCCGAGCGCCATCCGGGTGATCGCGCCCGACGTGGGCGGCGGCTTCGGCGCCAAGATCGGCATAGACCGGGAGACCGTGGCGGTCGCCTGGGCCGCACGGAAGACCGGCCGGCCGGTCCGCTGGGTGGAGACCCGCAGCGAGAACATGGTGGCGATGACGCACGGCCGGGACCAGGTGCACTCGCTGACGATCGGCGGGAACCGGGACGGCCGGATCCTCGCCTACCGGATCGACATCGTGCAGGACAGTGGCGCCTACCCGCGGATGGGCGGGTTCCTGCCCACCCTCACGAGCCTGATGGCGGCCGGCGTCTACGACATCCCCCGGGTGGAGACCGCCTTCCGGGTGGCCGTCACCAACACCACGCCGATCGCCCCCTATCGCGGCGCCGGCCGGCCGGAGGCCACGGCGGCCATCGAGCGCGCCGTCGACCTGTTCGCCGCCGAAATCGGGATGGACCCGGCCGAGGTGCGCCGGCTGAACGTCGTGTCGCCGGACAAGTTCCCGTTCACGACGGCCAGCGGCGCCGAATACGACACCGGCCGGTACGCCGACGCGCTCGCCACGGTGCTGGAGGCGGCCGGTTATGACAGCCTGCGCGCGGAGCAGGCCAAGCGGCGGGAAAGCGATGACCCGGTCCAGATCGGCATCGGGCTCGCGACCTACGTCGAGATCACCGCCGTTGACGCGCAGGCGGGGGAGACCGCCCGCCTCGCCGTCCACGACGACGGCACCGCGACCGTCTACACCGGCAGTTCCGCGCACGGCCAGGGCCACCACACCGCGTGGGCCATGCTCGTGCAGGACGAACTGGGCATCCCGATGGACCAGGTGACGGTGATCCACGGCGACACCGACCTGATCCCGGTCGGCGTCGGCACGTTCGCCTCGCGGTCGCTGCAGCTCGGCGGGTCGGCCGTGCACAAGGCCGCGGGCGAGGTCAAGGACGAGGCTCGCCGCGTCGCGGCCGGGATGCTCGAGGCCGCCGAGGACGACCTGGATCTGGACACCGGCACCGGCCGCTGGCAGGTGCGCGGCGACCCGGAGACCGCACTGAGCTGGGCCCAGATCGCGGGGCAGGCCGGCGGGGACGGGCTGGTGGCCAACGTCGAGTTCAAGGGCGACCGGGCCACGTTCCCATTCGGCGCGCACGTGGCCGTGGTGGAGGTGGACACCGAGACCGGCAAGGTCCGGCACGTCCGGCACGTCACGGTGGACGACGCCGGGCCGGTGCTCAACCCCGTGCTGGCCGAGGGCCAGCGGCACGGCGGCATCGCCCAGGGTGCCGCGCAGGCGCTGCTGGAAGAGGTGGTCTTCGACGCCGACGGAAACCCCATAACGAGCAACCTGGCCGACTACGCCGCGATCACCGCGACCGAGCTGCCCAGCTTCGAGCTGGTCGCCATGGAGACACCGACCACGCTCAACCCGCTGGGGGTCAAGGGGATCGGCGAGGCCGGCACGATCGGCGCGACGCCCGCGGTGCAGAACGCGGTGGTCGACGCCCTCGCCCATCTGGGCGTCCGGCACATCGACATGCCCACCACGCCCGAACGGGTCTGGACCGCGATCACCGCCGCCCAGNNAGCCCAGTGCCAGCCAGCCCAGTGCAGCTCAGCAGACCGGAGCCCAGAAGGCCGCGCAGAACGGGAGGACGCAGTGAAGGTGACCATCACGGTCAACGGCCAGGAGGTAGGGGCCGACGTCGAGGACCGCGCGCTGCTCGTGCACCTCCTGCGTGACAACGCCGGGCTGACGGCGACCAATATCGGCTGCGACACCACCTCGTGCGGGGCCTGTACGGTCCTCCTGGACGGTGAGTCGGTGAAGTCGTGCACCGTGCTGGCCGCCCAGGCCGACGGGGCCGAGGTCACCACGCTGGAGGGTCTGGCCGGCGCGGACGGGACGATGCACCCGGTGCAGCGCGCGTTCCACGCCGAGCACGGGCTGCAGTGCGGTTTCTGCACGCCCGGCATGGTGATGGCGCTGGTCTCGCTGCTGCGCGAGAACCCGCACCCCACCGAGGACGAGGTGCGCGCGGGACTGGAAGGAAACCTGTGCCGGTGCACCGGCTACCACAACATCGTCCGGGCCGCGCTCACCGCGGCCACGGAGAACTGAGGAGGCCCCGGTGATCCCCGCACCTTTCAGCTACCAGCGGGCCGGATCGGTCGAGGAAGCCCTGGACCTGGTGACCGAGCACGGCGACGAGGCGAAGTTCCTGGCCGGCGGCCACTCGCTGCTGCCGCTGATGAAGCTGCGGCTGGCCACCCCCGAGGTGCTCATCGACCTCGGCCGGGTGCCCGGCCTGTCCTACATCGAGGACCGGGGCGGTCACGTGGCGATCGGCGCCCTGACCCGGCACCGTGAGGTGGAGACGTCCGGGCTGCTCGTCCGCGAACTGCCGCTGCTGGCCCACGCGGCCGGCCAGGTCGGCGACCCGCAGGTCCGCCACCGGGGCACGATCGGCGGCTCGCTCGCGCACGGCGACCCGGCGTCCGACCTGCCGGCGGTGATCCTGGCCCTGGACGCGACCCTGGTGGCGCGCGGGCCGTCCGGCGAGCGCGAGATAGCGGCGGGCGACTTCTTCCAGAGCCTGTTCGAGACCGCGCTGGCCCCGGACGAGCTGCTGACCGAGATCCGGGTGCCGAAGCCCGCCACGGCCGGCTGGGGCTTCCAGAAGTTCACCAAGCGCGGCATCGACTGGGCCATCGTGGGCGTCGCCGTGCAGGGGCATTCGGTGGGCCTGGTCAACATGGGGCCGGCCCCGCTCCGCGCCGGGGCCACCGAGGAGGCTCTCGCCGGGGGAGCGGGCCCGCGGGAGGCGGCCGCCCTGGCCGCCGAGGGCACCAGCCCGCCCGGTGACAACAACGGCTCCCCGGGCTACCGGGAGCACCTCGCCCGCGTGCTCGTGCGCCGCGCCCTGGAGCAGGCCACGGCCGGCCCCTGACTCCGGCCGGCATAAGTCGGTTAGGGCGTGGTTGGCAGGGCGGATGCTGCTCGCGCCCCGGGGTTCACGCCGAACTCGCAGTTAATCCGTGTGGTGCCCGGAGGATTACCTGCGCAGAATAATCTCTGTGAATGTTCTGGCCCAGGACAGCGGCCAGTCGAGGGCTTCGCTTTCCGGGTGGGCGGCCCGGGATCGGGTGGCGGCCGGTGCGGCGCTGGCCGCCTTCGCCGTGCTGTGTGTCATGGCGCTGAGCTTTTCGCCCAGGCTCGTGGAGCCCGACGATTATGCCTACCGTGCGTCGATCGTCGCGATGGCCGAGGGGCATTTCCTGACCCTGTCCACCGCCCAGGTTCAGGCCCTGGCCGCGCGGTTGCCCGGGCCCGGCGGGGGCCTGCTGGCGGGCGGCGCAGATGGTATCCCGCAGTGGATCGTGCTTAACAGCGGGCGGTGGATCAGCGAGAAGGACCCGGGCTACCCGTTCCTGGCCGCCCCGTTCCAGGCGCTGGGCATCATCCGGCTGGCGCCGCTGTTCTACGGGGCGCTGGGCTGCCTGGGCCTGTACGCCGGGGCCCGGCGGTGGCTGGGCCGCTGGGGCGGCGCGGCGGCGGTCGGGTTGTTCTGCTCCTCCGGCGCGGCGATGCTGTTTGCCTGGCGTGATTACATGCCGACGTTCACCGACGCGTCGCTGATCGCGGCGGGGACCGGCGCGCTGCTGTGGGCGGTGCTGGCCACCGGGGCCGCCCCGGCGCGGCGCACCGGGGCCGGGCTGGCCGGGTTCATTGCCCTTGAGGCCGCGGCCTTCGTCCGGTACACCGACATCGTCGTGCTGGGCTGCGCCGCGGTGGCGGTGGCCGTGGCCTGGCGGATCCGGGCGGCCAGGCTGCCCGCGGCGGCGCCGGCCTGGTGGCTGGGGTCGGCCGTGGTGTCCGGCGGGGGCGTGGCGGTGTTCGATGACCTGGTGTACGGCGGGCCGTTGAAGTCGGGGTACCGGCCGGGCGAGATCACCTTCAGCCTCAGCGCGGTGCTGCCCAACCTGCGGTACATGCCGGCCCACCTGATCGAGGCCATGCCGATGCTGGTGCTCGGGCTGGCCGGACTGGGGTGGATCGCAGGGCGATGGGCGCGGCTGCGGCGGGCCGGTGGCGGGCAGGCCGCGCGGGCCCGCCGTGACCTGGCTGCGGGGCTGGCCCTGGCCGCGTCCTGGTTCAGTGTGTGGGGCCTGTACGCCGCCTACACCTGGACGGCCCGTCCGGGCGGAGGCACCCTGCAGGTGGTCCGGTTCTACGTTCCCGCGCTCGGCGCTATCGCGCTGCTCGGCGCCTGGTTCCTGGTCCAGATCGGCACCCGGCTTGCTGCCGGTGCGCGCCCGGCGCCGCTGGCGCTGACGTCCGCCGTGCTGGTCCTGGCCATGTTCGGGCTGGGCGCCTGGTCATTCACCACCATGCGCCACTTTTCGCTCGGCGGTACCACCGTGGTACCCGGAGGACGGGCCGGGCCGCCGCCACCGGGCGGGTCTCCCGGTGGTCCCGGCCCAGACGGGCAGGCCCGCGGCGGGTCATGACCGGCCACCATCCACCGCGGCTCGCCGCACGCGTTCGAGCGGTCCCGGCGGCCGGAAGCCAGCCCGCCGTCTCAGCCAGGGCCCGGCCCCGCCGTCGGCGGCAGGGTCAGGGTGCCCGGATCCGGGCCGCCCATGTCGAGCCGGAACGGCGGGTAGTGGCGAAGGGAGAACCCTTCCGCATTTTGATTACACACAGTAATATTAAGTTGTTTTGAGTGCATGATGGGCGTGCGGGCGGGGCCTGGCCCTCTCCGCAGAGAAGAGGGCCAGGGGACAAGGGGAGAGGTTATGCGGGTACGGGGAGGCGGTCGAGGTGCCGCTGGGTTTCGCGGGTGGTGGTCCGCGCGCGGGTGGTGCGCCGGCGTGGTGGCCGTGGTGGTGGGCGGCATGCCGCTGGTGGTGGCGGCGCACGTTCCGGCGGCGGTTCGTTACCGGGTGACCCGCACCATCCCCGTGGGCGCCAACCCGCAGGGGGTGGCGGTGGATCCCGCTGCCCGCACCGTCTACGTGGCCAACGCCGGCGATGGCGCCGGCGATGGCACAGTGTCGGTGATCGATGAGACTACCGGCGCCGTGACCGGCACCATCCCCGTGGGCAACCAGCCGGAGGGGGTGGCGGTGGATTCCGCTGCCGGCACCGTCTACGTGGCCAACTGGGGCGGTGGCACGGTGTCGGTGATCAGCGAGGCCACCGGTGCCGTGACCGGCACCATCCCCGTGGGCTCCGGCCCGCGCGGGGTGGCGGCGGATTCCGCTGCGCGCACTGTTTACGTGGCCAACCAGTTCGATGGCACGGTGTCGGTGATCAGCGAGGCCACCGGCGCCGTGACCCGCACCATTCGCGTGGGCAACCTCCCGTGGGCGGTGGCGGCGGATCCCGCTGCCCGCACCGTCTACGTGGCCAACTATCTCGACGGCACGATGTCGGTGATCGATGCGGCCACCGGCGCCGTGACCGGCACCATCCCGGTGGGCGAAGGCGGGGTGGCGGTGGATTCCGCTGCCCGCACCGTCTACGTGGCCAGTGCCGACTTTGACGACGAAGAAGGCGGCGATGGCACGGTGTCGGTGATCGATGCGGCCACCGGCGCCGTGACCCGCACCATCCCCGTGGGCTCCGACCCGGATCAGGTCGCGGTGGATCCCGCTGCCCGCACCGTCTACGTGGCCAACATGGACGGTAATACGGTGTCGGTGATCGACGGGGCCACCAGCACGGTAACGGCCACCGTCCCCGTGGGCGGCTGGCCGTACGGGGTGGCGGTGGACCCCGGTACCCACACGGTCTACGTGGCCAACTCCGCCAGTAACACGGTGTCGGTGATCAGCCGGGGCATGTGATCAGCGGTGCCGGCCCGGTGGTTTATTAATCCCGGGGCGGGGCGGTGCTCTCGCGCAGGACCAGGCTGGTGGCCAGCTCGATGTGCTGGGGCTGGACCACGCTGCCCTCGCCTCCCATCCGCAGCATCCGGAAACCCGCGGCGGTCATCGCGGCCAGCGGCTGCCGGATGGCGGTCATCGGCGGAGTCGCCCAGGCCGCGATGACGTCGTCGAATCCGACCACGCTGATGTCGTCCGGGGCGCGCAGGCCACGCTCGCCGAGGGCCTGCAGCACGCCGAAGGCCTGGTTATCGTTGCCGGCCACGATCCCGGTGGGCGGTTCCGGCCGGGCGAGCAGGCGGAGCGCCTCGCGGCGGCCGTCAGGGACCGCGAACTCGCCCCGGACGACCAGCGCCTCGTCGACGGGCAGGCCGGATCGCATCAGCGCCGTCCGGTAGCCGTCGAGCCGGGCGTTCGCCGACCAGAACCGCTCGGGGCCGCCGATCGCGGCGATCCTGCGGTGGCCGAGCTCGGCCAGGTGCCGGGTCGCCGCCATGCCGCCCTGCCAGTTGGTCGTCCCGACCGAGCGGACGTCGCGGCCCGGCTCGGTCGGCGGGTCGATGACCACCAGCGGAATGTGTGCCGCGGCCAGCCGCCGGCGTTCGGCCGCGCTGGGCAGGTAGAGCACGCTGAGCACGCCGTCGGTACCGCGCCCGGTGGCCTGCTCCAGCCAGGGCCCGAACTCCGCCGGGCTGCTCACCGTGGTGACGACCATGCTGTGGGCGGCCTCACGCGCTGCTTCTACCGCCCCGCGGATGAGCTCTTCGGCCCAGGGGCCGTGCAGGCTGCCGATCAGCAGGTCCACCACGCCGGCCCGCAGGCCGGGCGCGACCTGGTAGCCGTGGCCGCGCAGGAGCTGGCCCACCCGGTCGCGAGTCCGCGGCGCGACGTCGGTGCGGCCGTTGAGAACCTTCGAGACGGTGGAAATCGAGACGCCCGCCTCCGCCGCGATTCCGGTCAGCGTGCTGCGGCCAGGGTCATGGCGCATCGCCAATTCCTTTCGAGAGCCCGGCCCTTTCGAAAAGTCCGCGGGGCCGGAAAGCCCCAGCAAACCCTAAGAGCACAAGTAAAGTCGTTGACCCAGGAAACCACCCGCCGTACGTTAGGCACAGAGGCGGCCGATAATTTTTCGAAAAATGTTATTTGCGGTGCTATCCCCAGCCGCTACGGAGACCGGCACCGGGAAGACGGGACGGCAGGCATGAGCAATCCGCTGGCGCTGCAGCTGTACACCGTGCGGCAGGAACTGGCCGCCGACCGGGCCGGGGTCCTTCGCCGGCTGGCCGGGTTCGGCTACGGGGCGGTCGAGCCGTTCGACGTGATCTCTGACCCGGACGGCCTGCGCGCGGACCTGGACGCGGCCGGCCTGGCCGTCTGCAGCGTGCACGCCCGCCCGTTCGGGGAGCAGGCCGACGCCGCGTTCCGCGGCACGCGGGCGGTCGGCGCGGACACGGTGATCGTCCCGCACATGCCGCCGGAGCGGTTCGCCGACGCCGATGGCGTCCGCGCGCTGGCGCGGGAACTCAACGAGATCGCCGCGCGCGCGGCCGCCCATGGCCTGCGCCTCGGCTACCACAATCATGACTTCGAGCTGTCGTCGCTGGTCGGCGGGCGCCCTGCGCTGGAGGTGCTGGCCGATCAGCTGGACCCGGCCGTGCTGCTGGAGGTGGACACGTACTGGGCGGCGGTCGGCGGCCAGGCCGTCCCCGAGTTGCTGGGCCGCCTCGGCGACCGCGTCCGCTACCTGCACGTCAAGGACGGCCCGGTCACCAGGGACGACCCCATGACGGCGGTCGGGAGCGGGAAGTTGCCGGTCGCGGAGATCCTGGCCGCGAGCCCGTCGGTGGAGTGGAACGTGGTCGAACTGGACGCGTGCGCCACGGACATGATGGAAGCGGTCGCGGACAGCGTCACCTGGCTCACCAGCCACGGCCTGGCCGGGCAGACGGCCCCGTCCGGTCCGCCGGGGCCGTCCGGCGGACCGGACGGGAACGGGGCATGACGATGCCCGCGCCGCTGGGCGTGGCCGTGGTCGGCTGCGGCACGATCAGCGACGAGTACCTGCGCAACCTGACCGCCTTTCCCGATCTGAGCGTCCTGTACTGCGCCGACCTGGACCTGGGGCGGGCCAAGAAACAGGCCGCCGCGTACGGCGTGCCGGCCGCGGGCACCCTGGCGCAAGCCCTCGCCCACGACGGCGTGGAACTGGTCGTGAACCTGACCCTGCCGGGCGCGCACGCGGAGGTCGCCGCGGCCGCGATCGCGGCCGGCAAGCACGTGTGGAACGAGAAGCCGCTGACCACCGACCCCGCTACCGGCCGGGCCCTGCTCCGGCAGGCCGAACGGGCCGGGGTACGGGTCGGCTGCGCGCCGGACACGGTCCTCGGCGCGGGCCAGCAAACCGCCCGGCGGCTCATTCAGGCCGGCGCGATCGGGACGCCGCAGACCGCGCTGGCCCTGATGCAGAGCCCCGGCCCGGAAAGCTGGCACCACAGCCCGGAGTTCCTGTTCCAGCCCGGGGCCGGCCCGCTGTTCGACCTCGGGCCGTACTACTTCTCCGCGCTGGCCACCGTGTTCGGCCCGGCCTCGAGGGTAGCCGCGGTGGGCCGGCAGGCGGTGGCCAGCCGGGTGATCGGGTCCGGGCCCAGGGCCGGGACCACGTTCGCCGTCGAGGTCCCCACCCACGTCGGAGCGCTGGTCGAGTACACCGGCGGCGGCGCCGCCTCCCTGCTGTTCAGCTTCGACTCCCCGCTGCCCCGGCACGGTTTCGTCGAGATCACCGGGACCGAGGCGACGATGGCCGTCCCCGACCCGAACCGGTTCACCGGGGACATCCGGATTCACCGCCGCGGCGGTGACGGCTGGGAGACGCACAAACCGGCCGGCGCCTCGGCCGGGCGCGGCCTGGGAGTGCTGGACATGGCGCGCAGCCTGCGGGCCGGGCAGCCGCACCGCGCCTCCGGCGAGCTGGCGCTGCACGTCCTGGAGGTGATGGTGGCCGTCGAGACGTCGCTGGGCGGCCCCGCGTTCGAGCCGGTAGATTCGGGCTTCATGGTGCCGCCGCCACTGCCCGAGGACTGGGATCCCTATGCCCGCACGGTCTAGCCAGCCGGATACGCCGGAACTTGGCATCGGGATGGTGGGTTACGCGTTCATGGGCGCGGCCCACTCCCGGGCCTGGGCGACGGTGGCCCAGGTGTTCGATGTCCCGCTCCGGCCCCGGATGGCCGCGCTGGCGGGCCGGGACGGCGCGGCGGCCCGGGCCGCCGCGCACCGGTTCGGCTGGCGGCACGCCGAAACCGACTGGCGCGCGCTGATCAACCGCGACGACGTGCAGCTCGTCGACATCTGCACGCCCGGCGACACGCACGCCGAGATCGCGATCGCGGCGCTGGACGCGGGCAAGCACGTGCTGTGCGAGAAGCCACTGGCCAACACGCTGGCCGAAGCCGAGGCGATGGCCGGCGCCGCGGCCCGTGCGGCGCGGAACGGCGTACGGGCCATGGTCGGATTCAACTACCGCCGGGTGCCCGCCGTCGCGCTGGCCCGGCGGCTGATCGCGGAAGGCCGGATCGGCACGCTGCGCCACGTCCGCGCGTCCTACCTGCAGGACTGGCTGGCCGACGCGGCGGTCCCGCTGACCTGGCGGCTGCAGCGGGAACGGGCCGGCTCCGGCGCGCTGGGTGACATCGGCGCGCACGCCATCGATCTGGCCCAGTACCTGTCGGGCGAGCCGCTGACCGGCGTGTCCGGGCTGATGACGACCTTTGTAACGGAACGGTCCCCGGCCGGCGCCAGCGGCGGTGCGGAGAAGGCCCCGGTCACGGTGGACGACGCGGCCCTGTTCACCGGGCGGCTGCCGTCCGGCGCCGTGGCCCTGTTCGAGGCCACCCGGTTCGCCACCGGGCGGAAGAACGCCCTGACCATTGAGCTGAACGGCGAGCTGGGCAGCCTGGCCTTCGACCTGGAGCGGCTGAACGAGCTGAGCTTCTACGACCGCACCGAAAGCGGGACGACGGCCGGGTTCCGGCGCATCCTGGTCACCGAGCCCGATCACCCGTACCTGGAGGCGTGGTGGCCGCCGGGGCACGTGCTGGGCTGGGAGCACACGTTCGTCAATCAGGCCCGCGACCTGCTCACCGACATCGCCGCCGGCAGCGATCCGGAGCCGTCGTTCGCCGACGGGCTGCAGGTCCAGCGGGTCCTGGCCGCCGTGGAGCACAGCGCGGCGCACGGAAGCGCGTGGACCAAGATTTAGATCCCCCAGGGTTTAGATCACACGGTTTAGATCA
>PLRW01000312.1 GCA_003164955.1 Actinomycetota bacterium | reverse complement strand
CCGGGGAGCATGAAACCCCAGGTCAGACAAGTGAAGATAGGCCCCGTTAGCTCAGTCGGCAGAGCGTCTCCATGGTAAGTATCTCGTTCGAAACGCTGTACTGACCAGCGAAGATGCACGTAAGTGCCGACCGCTGTGCGCCAAATAAGACGCTCTGGATTCCGCCAGCGGATGCGCCGCCAAAGTATGACGTAAGTCATGTCTGAGTTGTGGTCTTGTCCCGGGAAGACGGGCGAGATCCATGTCATCTGACCCCAGGTCACCCGCAGCACAGCCACCCAGAATTCCACTGAGCGCGTCCTGACGCGCCGGCAGGCTGACCTGCTGCCCGTGTACGACGTAGTCGGCCGCTGGCTTCACCGGGAGCCGGCATTCCTGCAAGAAGTAGTCATGTCTTATCAGCGGGGGTGGCGGTCCCGGGCGCCGCTGTCGATGGCGCGGCGGACGCGGGTGAGCAGGGTGGCCTCGGTGAATGGTTTTTCCAGGAGGTCGATCTGGCTGGCGAAGGCGCCGTGGGTGTCCAGGATCGGCTGGGCGTATCCGGACATGTACAGGACGGGCAGGACCGGGCGGATGGCGTGCACCCGTCTGGCCACTTCGTTGCCGAGCATCTCGGGCATGACCACATCGGTGAGCAGCAGGTCGATGGGCTGCCCGGTGTCACCGGCGATGCCGGGTGCCTCTGCCGCTGTGAGGGCGGCGCGGACCTGGTACCCGTTGCGGGTCAGGATGCGGCTGGCCAGCTCTCGCAGGCTGGTTTCGTCTTCGACGAGCAGAATCGTCTCACCGCGGCCGCGAGGGGCTGCGGCGGACGGCGCCGCGGATCTGGCCGCGTCCTCGCTGGTGGCGGGCAGTAGGCCGGTGATGGTGGTGCCGAACCCGGGCTCGGAGTAGATGTGAGGATAGCCCCCGGCTCCGGTGATGATGCCGTAGAACGTCGCGAGGCCGAGCCCGGTGCCCTTGCCCGCTGGCTTGGTGGTGAAGAACGGCTCGAACACGCGGGCGACCACCTCGGGGGGCATGCCGGTGCCGGTGTCGGAGACCCGTAGCCGGGCGTAGCGGCCTGGCTTGAGGCCGGGCCGGCCCTCTGCGTAGGCCTCGTCCACGGTGATGTTCGCGGTGTCGATGGTGAGCTTCCCGCCGCCGGGCATCGCGTCGCGGGCGTTGACCGCGAGGTTGACCAGGACCTGCTCGAGCTGGCCGGCGTCCGCCTTGACCGGCCATAGGCCGTCGGCGGGTGTGGTGTTCAGGGTGATGTGCTCGCCGAGGGTGCGGCGTAGCAGCTGCTCCAGGCCGGCGATGACCTCGTTGAGGCTGAGTACTTCGGGGTGCACGACGTCGCTGCGGGCGAAGATCAGCAGCTGGCGGGTCAGTCTTATCGCCCGCTGCGCCGCGCCGCGGACCTGCTCGACGTCGCCGAGCACGCTTTCCAGCCGCGCATCCTCGGCTGCGAGGCCCGCTATCTCCTCGGCGAGCATGTCGGAAAAGCCGCCGATCACGTTCAGCAGATTGTTGAAGTCATGCGCGATGCCGCCGACCAGCTGGCCCAGGCTTTCCATCCGCTCGGCGTGCTGGAGCCGGTCCTGCGCTGCGGCCCGTTCGGCGTCGGCGCGCACCACGTCGGCCATCAGCCGGGCGTTGTAGATGGCCTGAGCGGCCCGCTCAGCCAGGTCCACGCACAGCTCAAGGTCGGTATCGTCATACGGCTCCCCGCTCACATCACGGAAGGTACCGAGGACGCCAAATACCGTGCCCGCGGCGATCAGCGGCGCAAAGATCACACTGCGTAGTTCGGCCCGGTTGGCTGCCCGGTTTTGGTCCCTCGTCAGCCCGTGGCTGGCCGGATCGAACCGTGCCATCAAGATCGCCTCACCGGTTCGCAGCGTTCTCTCGGCAAGTGAGCCCGCTACGGGCACCGGGCGCCCGTGCACGGCATCGTCTTCGAACCCCTGCACGCGGAGGGCATCGTTGTGGTGCCGAGCGGTGGGCAGCAGGAACTCGCCCGACTCGTCGAGCAGGCGGATGGTACAGCAGTCACCCAGGGCCTGTGCCGTCTTGGTGACCACCTGGTCGAGGACCACGTCCAGGTCCAGGCTGGAGCCGAACAGCTTGCCTGCCTCGGCGATCATCGTGAGCCGCCGGCGCTCTGCGGCGGCCAGGGCCAGCGCCTTGCCCAGCGCCTGCTGATCGCTGTCTTTGCCGGGCAGATGCGATATCCACAAGGTTCCGGTACCGCGCTCCAGCGGCACTCGCAGTCCGGTCGCCTGGACCAGGAACTCCGAGCCATCCTGCCGCTGGTAGAACAGTGAGCCGGACCACCCACCCTCCGCGGCGATGACTGGGGCGAGACTTTCCCGGCCCAAGCCGGTCACGGTGCGCAGCTGGCCCGCAACGTTGGTGACCGGCTGCCCCAGCGCCTGCGCAGCCGGCACGCCGAAAAGATCGGCTGCCGTTTCATTCCAGGACATGATCTTCTGGTCCTCGCCGACGAGGACCACCGAGAGCCCGGGTATGCCAGAGATAGCCGCGATATCAACCGAGTGCCCGCTGCCCCCCGAGATCATGATCCCAGCCTCGCATATGCTCCGGCCGCCTTACGGGCCGCGGCCCACCGTGCAGCGGACCGGAGCCGGTGCACCCGGTCATGGGGCTTGATTCCTCTCATCCCTCCGATACACCCGCTGCGGCGCAGGTCAAGGGCATGCTCCCGCGACTACTGCTGGGGCGCCCGCGAGTGCGGCGCATGGGCCGCGGCGAGCAGCCTGTTCGCTGACTGTAGCGTATAGTAATCGACTAGTGACTCTAGATAAGGTATGAGGTGGGGGTGTATCAGGTGAACCACGTCAAGTGAAACCGGTGCTACCTGAGGCAGCTCCAGGCTCGCGGGCTCCGGCACGGGCGGCTTCGCCGTTCCC
>PLRW01000106.1 GCA_003164955.1 Actinomycetota bacterium | reverse complement strand
CGTACCCGGGCGTGCCGGGGGCCCCGGGGCGGGCGACCCGGTTCATCCGGGCTTCCTCGCGGGCGTGCCGTTCGGCCAGAACGGCGGCCAGATACGCGGCGGGCGGCGTGCCGGGCGGTGGAGGCGGTGAGACGCACGCGGCCACCTCGGCGGCGATCCGGCGGCCGAATTCCTCGCGCGCCGCCGGCGTCAGCTCCCAGAAGCGGCCCAGGTAGCTGCGCGCGATGGCGGCTGTCTCGCCGGGCAGGCCGGACAATTCCAGCGACGCCGCCCACGTGGCCAGCGGGGGAGGCATCCCGACCGGCGCACCGCGGCTGGCCGGAAGCCGCTCCTGGAGGACGAACGTGCCCGCGAAGATGTCACCCAGCCGCTTGCCCTTGGCTGATAGCAGGGACGTGATCAGGGCGGGCGCGCCGAGCAGTGACCAGATTTCCAGTACCGACGCCAGTGACCGGACAAGCGCCTGGCGGAAGCGTTCCGGCCCCCCGTCGTCTCCCACGACCCGCAGGCCCATCACGAGCTTGCCCACCGACCGGCCCCGGCTGAGGGTCTCGAAGGCCGTGGGGTAGCCCACGACGACCAGGACCGTCACGCTGAGCGCGATCGCCGCTCCGGCCGCATCGTCCAGGCCGCCGCCGGCCTGCGTGGCCGCGACGAGCACCAGCAGGATGACCAGGGCGACGAGCTGGATGGCGAGATCGATAGCGATGGCGAGCATGCGGCTCGGGAACCGGGCGACGGGCACGTCGAGGACCACGGCCTCGCCGGTGACGACGTTATCCATCACACCCCAAATAGGACCACGAAACGAGACAAGGCTAGTGCGCGCCGAGGCGTTAGTCTCCTGCCCGTGGACATCGACGCGTTCGAGGCCGCGCACCGGGCGCAGTGGCGGCGGCTGGACGACCTCGTCCGCCGCCGGCGCCGCCTGTCCGGGGCCGAGGTGGACGAACTGGTCCAGCTCTATCAGCAAGTGACCACCCACCTGTCGGCGGCTCGCTCGGCCGGCCACGACCCCGCGCTGACCGCGCAGCTGTCCACCCGGGTGGCGCGGGCGCGCAGCGCCGTCACGGGCTCGCACGCCGCGTCCTGGGGGCTGGTGGCCCGGTTCGTCACGGTCGGCTTCCCCGCCGCCGCCTACCGGGCGCGCTGGTGGTGGCTGGCCTCGGCGGCGGGCTCGCTGATCCTCGCCGTCATCGTCGGCTGGTGGGTCGCCCGGTCACCCGGTGTCCAGGCCCGGCTGCTTCCCTCCGATCAGGCGCGCCAGCTCGTGAATCAGGAGTTCCGCGGCTACTACTCCCAGTACGCCGCCTCCTCGTTCGCGGCGAAGGTGTGGACGAACAACGCCTGGGTCGCCGCCGAGGCCCTGATCTCCGGCATCCTGCTCGGCATCCCGACGGTGCTCGTCCTGCTCACCAACGCGGTGAACGTCGGCCTCGACGGTGGCTTCCTGTTCGCCTACGGGAAGGGCGGCCTGTTCTTCACCCTTATCCTGCCGCACGGCATGCTGGAGCTGTCCGCCGTGTTCCTCGCGGCCGCCGCGGGCCTGCGGCTCGGCTGGTGCATCATCGATCCCGGCCCGCGTACCCGGGCGACGGCGCTGGCCGAGGAGGGCCGGGCCGCAATGACGATCGCGCTCGGGCTGATCGAGGTGCTGCTGGTCTCCGGCCTGATCGAGGCCTTCGTCACCCCGTCCCCCCTGCCCGCCTGGGCCCGCATCCTGATCGGCGCGGTCGCCGAGACCGCGTTCCTGGGATATGTCCTGTTCTTCGGCCGCCGCGCCGTCGCCGCGGGCCTGACCGCCGACATCGAGCGCCCGCCCGACACCCTCCCCGTCGCCGCCTGAGCCGAACACGTCCCGGCCGCGGCGGTGACTTTCGGCCCGGCGGTGAGTCTGCACGGATGACGGCGTTGGCCGTCGGCGCGGACGAAACGGGGGTGGCGATGACGGCCAGCGACGATTTCACCAGCGTCACGGAACCGTTCCGGGCCGAACTGCTGGCCCACTGCTACCGGATGGTGGGCTCAGCCGACGAGGCCGAGGATCTGGTCCAGGAGACCTACCTGCGAGCCTGGCGCTCCTACCAGGGGTTCCAGGGGCGATCGTCGGTACGCACGTGGCTGTACCGCATCGCGACCAACACGTGCCTGACCGCGATCGAGCGCCGCGGCCGGCGGCCGCTGCCCTCGGGGCTGGGCGGACCCGGCGATGATCGTGGCGCCGCACCGGCGGCGCCGCTGGACGTCCCATGGCTGCAGCCGCTGCCTGATGCCGCGCTGGCCGATGCCGCGCTGACCGGGGCCGACCCGGCTGCCGTGGCCGTCTCGCGGGCGGGTACCCGGCTGGCTTTCGTGGCGGCCCTGCAGTACTTGTCCGCCCGCCAGCGCGCCGTCCTCATCCTGCGTGACGTGCTCGAATGGCCCGCGGCCGAGGTGGCCGGGCTGCTCGGCCTCAGCACGGCCGCGGTCAACAGCGCGCTGCGGCGGGCCCGGGCTCAGCTCGCGCAGGCCCCGCCCGCCGAAGTTGACGTCGCCGAGCCGGCCGAGCCCGCGCGGCGCGCCCTGCTGGACCGGTACGCGGCGGCTTTCCAGGAGGCCGACGTGGCCGCGCTGGCCGCCCTGCTGCGGGCGGACATCGCGCTGGAGATGCCCCCGTTCGCCACCTGGTTCGCCGGGCGGGAAAGCGTGGCGCGTTTCCTCGCGTCACACGTGCTCCGTGCGCGCGGGCAGTTCCGGCTGGTAGCCACGGCCGCCAACGGGCAGCCGGCGTTCGCCATCTACGAGCGCGACCGGGACGGCGTATATCGCGCGCACGCTCTGCAGGTGCTGACCATCACCCCGGCCGGGGTGGCACGGATCGTCATCTTCCTGGACGCGGGCTTGTTCGGCTCGTTCCGGCTCCCACCCGTCCGTGACGCCGCCGTGGCCAGAGCCGTCCTGACCGGCCCTGCGGCGGCAGCCG
>PLRW01000176.1:10746-12871 GCA_003164955.1 Actinomycetota bacterium | reverse complement strand
GCGGGCACGGATGGTGCGGGCACGGTGACGTCGGGCGCGGCGGACGTGGCCGGGGCCGGGGCCGGGGCGGCACTGCTGGCGGACCGGCCGCAGCCCGCTGACCGGGCAGCGTGGGCTGGGCGGCGGCCGAGCATGTCCAGCCAGTGCAGCGGCGGCGTCCGCTGGATGACCTTGGTGAAGCTCACGACCTCACTGGCGGCGGTCAGGCCGGTGATCACGGCCAGGATCGCGAGCCGGCTCCGGCGGGACAGACTGCCGGCCGCGGCCGCGCCGAGCAGGGCCCCCAGGGCGTTGGCCCCGGCGTCACCGAGCATGGCCCGCTCGCCCAGGTCCTCCGGGAGCAGCGCCACGGCCGCCCCGACCGGGACCGCGACGGCAGCGGCGCGCCCGCCCCGTCCGGTTCGCCTGACCAGCTGGCTGATCCCGAGCGGGACACCGGCGGCCAGGGCCACCTTGAGGGCGCGGCCGGGCCGCAGGTCGAACAGGTTGAGCAGGTTGGCCGAACTGGCGACCAGGGCCCCGTTGATCGCGACGTCGGCGGCCGGTCCCCCGTTCAGCGCGGCCGCGGCGACGCCGGTCGCCCCGATGCCGCCGATCTTCACCGCGCCGGTCGTGACCTGGCCGTGCGCCAGAGCGCCGAGGTGGCCACGGAACCCGCGCCGATCCCCCGACCCGGCAAGGTCGTCGTAACCGCCGAACGCGGCGGCCCCGGTCGCGGCCGCGACCAGCGCGGCGCGGGACCGGGCCGGAACCCCGGGGGCGGTCGCGGCCGCGATCGCGCCGGCGAGCGCGGCTGCCGGGCCTTCCAGCAGCGTGACCGCCTCGCCGCGGTGGTTCGTCCGCGTCCACCGTTCCGCACCGCCCGGCGGGTTCCGGGTAAGAGCCGCATACGTGGCACGCGCGGCGGCCGCCGCACAAACCGACGTGACCACCGCCGTCACGGCCGGGGCCACAGCTCGCCGGGCGCTGGCCATTTATTTCTTTCCCTTCGCCGGGGTGGTGGGCCTGGTGCTCGCGGACGCCGACCCACTCGGGGTGGGCGCCGGGCTGGGCCCGGCCGAGTTCGCATCCGACTGAGTACCATAATTGCCCGGCTTGTGCCCCGTCAGTTGCTGCTGAAGTGCCTGCACCACGACGATCTGCCCGATGACCTGATCCGCGTTGTCGATCGTGGACACGCTGTTGGCGACCCCGCTGGACCGGATGGCCGAGATGGCGCTGCCCGGGCCCGACGCGGCCGACGGGCCGGCCACCACGGTGGCCTCGCTGCCCGAGCCGAATTCCTGCGCCAGCGACACGATCGCCTGGTCGGCGGGATCGGAGTCACCAGCCGCCGGAACGCTGGCGGGGGTCACGATGACGGCGAGCGTCGCACCCTGCGCGGGCTGGCCGGAGACCGTGATGAACTGCCCGGCCGAGTAGCTCGACAGAATCGTCTGCGCCGCCTGGCCGCTCTCCGAAGGGCTACCGGACCCGCCGGACCCGCCGGACCCGCCCGATCCGCTCGACCCGCCGGAGCCGCTTCCGGACGACGAGCCCGTCGACACCAGCGCGCTGGCCAGGACCTGCGCCGCCTGCTGCTGGGGGGTCCCGTTGGCCAGGGTCAGGCCCGAGGGCGCCACGCGCTGGGTGAGCTCGTCGAGCAGGCTCAGGTTGCTGGCGCTGGTGTCGGCGAACTTGGCCGACAGGTCGACCTGCCCGCTCACGGTCGCGCCCGCGTCGCCCAGGGCGGTCGTGACGCCGCTGACGACGCTGCTCGGCGCGCCCGGGGCGATGATGACGACCACGCGCTTGCCGTCGAGCAGGTGGGCCAGCAGCACCGGCTCGGCCGCCTGCGCGAACGAACGGTCCCCGCTAATCTCCTGCTGGAGCGCGCTGTTCTCGTTATTGGCCGCGTTCAGCTTCGCGCTCACCACGCTGGACGTGTGCTCGAGCGCGGTGAGGGCCGCCCCGCGCAGCTCGGTGGAGCCCAGCACGATGCCCACGGAGAGAGCCAGGAAAACCGCGACGATGGAGACGAGGTGATACCGAAAATCAATCACTTAAATAGTCCGGTCAGCCAGGAGACGAACGAATGCCACGTTGCGTCGAAGTATCGGAACAGGATGGGCTCGGCGGGCGAGGC
>PLRW01000176.1:0-10733 GCA_003164955.1 Actinomycetota bacterium | reverse complement strand
GACCGGCCCTTGTCGAGGAATTCCTCGAGGGTCCAGTGCGTGCCGACCGCCACGATCAGGCTCGCGCCCTTGCCGTCGGCCAGGAGCAGGGCCACGTCCTCGCTCGTGCCGGCGGCCGGGCAGACCGCGGCGTTCAGGCCAAGCTCCTTCACGCGTTTCAGGCCCGGCGCGCGGCCGTCCGCGTAGGCGTGCACGATGAGCTCGGCGCCGCAGCGCAGTGTCTCGTCGGTGACCGAGTCCATGTCACCCACGATGGCGTCGGGTATGTAACCGGCCTCGAGCAGCGCGTCGGCGCCGCCGTCGACACCGATCATGACCGGCCGGTACTCACGGATGTAGGGCCGTAGCGCGGCCAGGTCCTCACGGTAGTGATAGCCGCGTACCACGACGAGCACGTGCCGGCCGTCCATCGCCGTGCGCAGGTCGGGCAGCGCGACCCCGTCGACCAGCAGTTCGTGCTCGCGCTTGAGGAACTCCATGGTGTTGGCGGCGAACGCCTCGATCTGGGTGACGATTCCGGCCCGCGCCTCGGCCATCATCGCGGCGACCGATTCGGCCGTCTGGGGCGTCCCCTTCGCCACGACCTGCTCGCCCAGGTAGAGGGTATCGCCGTCGAGCCGGACGGTCGCGCCCTCGTGCAGCCGGCTGAACACCTCCGGCCCGACGCCGTCGACAAGCGGGATGCCGGCGTCCATCAGCAACTGCGGGCCGAGGTTCGGGTAGCGGCCGCTCATGCTGACCGCCGCGTTCACCACGGCGGCCACCTTGCGGCTGATCAGGGCGTCGGCCGCGACCCGGTCCAGGTCGGTGTGGTCGATGATGGCGATATCGCCGGGGAACAGCCGCCTGGTGAGGTTTTTTGTCCGGCGGTCCAGGCGCGCGGTAGCGACCACCCCGGGCAATTCATCAGATTTGCCACGGCGGACAATCGGGATCCTTACGGACGGCACCTTCATCGTTGTTCCATCCTGCCAGAGCCCCCGACCACGCGCTGTCATCTCGGTGATTACGGCGCGTCATCGAGCAGATACAGATCGCACGGGCGACGGCACTTGCGGTGCTGCTGTCAATAATGCGGCACGGCAGCAAATGCTCCGTCAGCACCGCGCCAGGCGAACGGTAGCGGAAAAGGCGGGGGTCGCTGATAATCCGTAACGGACGTAGGCAGATGCTGTCCTCTGGAGGAGTCCCGCTCTGCGCGGGCCCTTCTGGAGGAGTCCCGCTTCCCGCGGGCGCCGGTTGAACGGAGGATGGGAGCGCAGTGGTCGACGACAGGGTGACGGAGGGCATGACGGCCGGCCGGTCCGGCGGTTCAGCAAACGGTCAGTCCGGCGGGAAGGTCCGGCTCACGTCGCTGTCGCACGGCGCGGGCTGTGCCTGCAAGCTGCCGCTGTCGGCCCTGGATGCCCTGATGGCGACGCTCGGCAGCGGCCCGGATCATCCCGGCGGCCTCGTCCCCGCGGCGGGCGATCTGCTGGTCGGCGCGGCCGAGGGTGACGACGCCGCGGTCCTGCGCCTGGATGAGGACCGCGCCCTGGTATTCACCACCGACTTCTTCACCCCGATCGTCGACGACCCGCGTGACTGGGGCCGGGTGGCGGCCACCAACGCGATGTCGGACGTCTACGCGATGGGCGGCAGGCCGGTGATCGCGCTCAACCTGACGGCCTGGCCCGGCGAGACACTCCCGATCGAGATGCTCGCCGACGTGCTGCGCGGCGGCGCGGAGGCGGCCGCGGCCGCGGGCTGCCTGGTCGTCGGGGGCCACACCATCGACGACCCCGAGCCCAAGTACGGCCTGGCCGTGGTCGGGATGGCGGACCCGCGGACGTTGATGACCGTGGACCGCGCCCAGGACGGCGACATGCTCGTCCTGACCAAGCCGATCGGCACCGGGGTGGTCGCGACGGCCCACAAGCGGGGCGCGGCTCCGCCCGGGGTGCTGGCGGCCACGGTGACCGCCATGACTATGCTGAACGCGGCGGCTAGTGCGGCGGCCCTGCGCGCCGGCGTCGTGGCGGCCACCGATGTCACGGGCTTCGGCCTGCTCGGCCACCTGCACCGGATGCTGCGAGCGAGCGGGATGAACGCCGAAATCTGGGCCGACCAGGTATCCTTGCTGCCCGGTGCGGCGGGCCTGGCCGCGGCGGGTTTCATCTCCGGCGGCACCCGTGCCAACATGTCCTACCTGGCGGACGCGGTCGACGTCGAACCGGACACCGATCCGGTCGCGGCCGTGCTGCTACACGACGCCCAGACGTCCGGCGGGCTGCTGATCGCGGTGGCCCCGGGCGCGCTGGACGGCCTGCGGGACGACCTGCGGGCGCAGGGCGCCGAGGCCGCGCTCGTCGGCACCGTCCAGGCCGGCCCGGCGGGCGGGGCGGGCCGGATCGCCGTCCGCGCCACGGGCGGCGTCTCTTAAGACCGGGCCCAATTACCCGGCCAAAATAATAGGGGAAAACACCCGGCTCAAGTTGAGGAGTCCGGCTCTGACGCGGCCACAATCGGTTACAGAAAGTGATAATTCAGTAACAAAACGTATTCACGGGAGGAAGCGCCATGATATTCAGGGAGAAACCCAGCAGCACCGCCACAGCCATGCGCACGTCACCGGCACCTCAGGTGCCGTCCGGCCGGGCCCGTGCCGTACGTGCCGCTGCCTTCGCCGCCGTGGTCGCCATGGTGTGCGCGGTGGCGGTCTTCGGGGCAGTGAATCTCGGTGCCGGCCGCGCGGGCGCGGCGATGACCCGCGGGCACGCCACCACCGGGACCGCCGCGGCCGCGGCCGCGTCCCGCCGGGACCGGTCCGGGCTGCCCTGGCCCAGCGGCGCCTACCTGCCCGACGGCACCCCGGCCGCCGCCCGGGCCTTCGGCCACTGGCGCCGCCGCCCGCTGGACATCGTGGAAGTCTGGCTCAGCCAGTCCACCTGGGCCACCATCACCGACCCGGCCTGGCTGTACCGCCGCTGGCAGGGATCCCCGTACACCATGGCCTTCTCGGTCCCCCTGCTGCCCGACACCCCCCGGGCCACCATCCGCGGCTGCGCCGACGGCGCCGACAACCCGCACTGGCGGCAGTTCGGCCGGGTCATCCGCTCCTACGGCCTGGGCTCCTCCATCATCCGGCTGGGCTGGGAATTCAACGGCAAATGGTCCCGCTGGGCCGCCACCAACCCCACCGCCTGGGCACAATGCTGGCGCCAGGCCGTCACCGCCGCCCGGTCCACCGCACCCCGGCTGCGCTGGGACTGGAACGTCAACCGGGGCGTCTCCTCCGCCCTCGCCGACCCCACCCGCGCCTACCCCGGCAACCGCTACGTCACCATGATCGGCGTCGACAGCTACGACTGGTGGCCCGCAGTGACCACCCCCGGCGGCTGGCACCAGCAACTAGACGGCACCCAGGGACTCAGCTACTGGCTCGCGTTCGCCCGCGCCCACGGCAAAAAACTATCCGTCCCCGAATGGGGCAGCCGCCAGTACGGCCGCTCCGCCGGCGGCGACGACCCCCGCTACATCCGCGACATGCGGGCCTTCTTCACCGCCAGCGCCCGCTCCCTGGCCTTCGAGACCATCTTCCAGGGCACCATCGGCAACTACGAATCCGGCCACACCATGCCCGCAGCCGCCCACGCCTACAAGACAGACTTCTAAACAGCCCAGACCAGCCCGGGGCGCGGCGACCAGACCGTGCACCAGGGCCGGCCCTTGCCTGGTTGAGGAGTTCTTAGCGCATCGGCTCGCGGCACCGACCAGCGCTTCGCCACGGGCGGCACCTTGTCGCGCCCCCGCGCCCCTGTCGCGTTGAGGGCCTGACCATCCGCCCACGGGCGGCGCCTTGTCGCGCCCCCACGTCGGCCGGCGCGTTGAGGGCCTGACCACCCGCCCGGCGCTTCGTCACGGGCGGCGCCTTGTCGTGCACCGCGCTTAGCGCCTGACCACCCCCAGGTAGGGAATTGCCGTAACTGTGGCATCGTTGTTACCTAAGACCAGCACGCGGCCAGCAGAACGGAGCCCCGCGCCCTGATCGGGAACAAAAACGGCAGCACCCGGCTCGCCAATGCACGCGCCGGGGCTGTTTTTTTGCCCGGCTCCGTCCCGTTCCTCTCCGGCGCCGCCGCGATTTTTACCCGATCTGCCGCGATCTTTACTCGATACGCCCCGCCCGGACCCGTTTTGTCAGACCCCCTTGCTACGGTCCGGCGCAGTATCTCTTCTCTCAAGCTCAGCACTATTTCTTCTCTCAAACTCAACGGACGGGGTGGCTGTGAGCACGCCAGGTGACGAACCGCGCGACGACAGGCTGACCGAAGATGACGCCGAGGCGCACGTTCACGGCATCTGTTTCAAGACCGGCCCGCCGAGGCGGGTCGGTCTTGAACTCGAGTGGCTGGTCCGCGACGCCCGGGATCCGGCGCTTCCCGTCCCGGCGGAGCGCATCTTCCCGGCCGTTGCCGATCTCACCGCCCCGACCGTCCTCCCCTCCCCCGCCGCGCTGCCTACCGGGAGCATGCTCACCACAGAGCCCGGTGGACAGCTGGAACTAAGCTCCGCGCCCGCCGACAGCCTCGGCGAGTGCGTGACGGCCGTCGGCCGCGAGATGACCACCCTCCGCGAGACCGTCCGGCGCGCGGGCCTGGCCCTGAAGGGCTACGGCCTCGATCCGCTCCGCGCTCCCCGCCGGGTGCTGCAACTGCCCCGCTACGCGGCGATGGAGGAATTCTTCGATCGCAGCGGTCCCTGGGGCCGCGAGATGATGTGCAACACCGCCTCGGTGCAGGTCTGCGTGGATGCCGGGCGGGACACCGCAGCGACCGGCGGGTACCGCTGGCGCTGGCGCCTCGCGCACCATATCGGCCCCGTGCTGGTGGCCGCGTTCGCCAACTCCGGGCTGCGGCAAGGCCGGCCGTCCGGCTGGAAGTCCACCCGCCAGGAGGTCTGGGCCCACCTCGACCCGGGCCGCACACGGCCCCCGCCCACCGACGGTGACCCGCGCGACGCATACACGGACTACGCCCTGGGCGCCGAGCTGATGCTGGTCCGGCGGCCCGGGTCGCCGTCCTGGGTAGCGCCCCGGGGCCTGACGTTCCGTGGCTGGCTGCGCGGCGACGGGAACGGTGAGCGGCCGCCCACCGTGGACGACCTCACCTACCACCTGTCCACGCTGTTCCCTCCGGTGCGCCCGCAAGGCCACCTGGAGCTGCGGATGATCGACGCGCAGCGCGGGGACGGCTGGATCGTGCCGGCCGCGGTCGCCTGGGCCCTCTTCGAGGACCCGCGGGCCGCCGACGACGCGATGGCCGCGACCGAGCCGCTGTGGGCCGCCCGGGAGCGCGTCACAGTCGGCGCGGCGCCCGGCCCAGGTCCGTTCGGCACTAGCAAATCGCCGGCGGGGAGCCGGAGCCGCACGGTGAGCAGCGGCTACGACGGCCAGCACGCGAATACCGGCGCGCCGCAGAGGAACCCGTGGCTGCGGGCGGCGCGGGACGGCCCGGCCGATCCGGTGCTCGCCCGCGCCGGCCAGCAGTGCTTCGAGGCGGCGGACGCGGCCCTGGGCCGCGCCGGGGTTCCCGCGGAGATCCGCTGCCGGGTGGCCGAATTCGCCGACCGATACGTGACCAGACGCCGATGCCCAGCCGACGACCAGCTCGAGGGGATGCATTGACCGCCGAAGGAACCGGGACCGCCNNCGGGACCGCCGAAGGAACCGGGACCACCCCAGGAACCGAGACCCTGCGCTCGGAGATCGCTGCCGCCCTGATCACCGCGCGGGCCCGCACCTCTGCGCTGACCGACTGCGTGGACGAGGCCGACCTGACCCGGCAGCATTCGCCGCTGATGTCGCCCCTGGTCTGGGACCTAGCGCACATCGCCAACCAGGAGGAGATGTGGCTGCTGCGCGCGGTCGGCGGCCAGGAACCGATCCACCCGGAGATCGACCCGCTCTACGACGCGTTCGAGCACCCGCGCGCCGAGCGCCCCGCGTTGCCGTTGCTCCCGCCGCACGAGGCACGCAGTTACGCGGCCAACGTCCGCGGCCGGGTCCTCGACCTGCTGGAGGGGGTCCGCTTCAGCGGCCCGCGCCTCGTCACCGGCGGCTTCGCGTTCGGGATGATCGTCCAGCACGAGCAGCAGCACGACGAGACGATGCTGATCACGCACCAGTTGCGCAACGGAGCGCCGGTCCTGACCGCGGCCCCGCCCGCGGCCCCGCCCGCCGACGCGATCAGCCTCCCGGCCGAGGTCCCCGTGCCCGGCGGCCCGTTCACGATGGGCACGTCCAGCGAGCCGTGGGCCCTGGACAACGAAAAGCCCGCCCACACGGTGCAGGTGCCGTCGTTCTTCATCGACACGACACCCGTCACCAACGCCGCGTACACCGCGTTCATCGCCGACGGGGGGTACGGCGACCCCCGGTGGTGGACGCCGGACGGCTGGGACCACCGGCAGCGGGCCGGGCTGTCCGCGCCGATGACGTGGAAACGCGAGGCCGGCGAATGGGTCCATACCGTGTTCGGCGTCACCGAGCCGGTCCCGCCCGCCGAGCCGGTGATGCACGTGTGCTGGTACGAGGCGGACGCCTACGCGCGCTGGGCCGGCCGGCGCCTGCCCACCGAGGCCGAATGGGAAAAGGCCGCGCGGTTCGACCCCGCGACGGGGCGCTCCCGCCGGTTCCCGTGGGGCGACGACGCGCCCGCTCCGGAGCACGCCAACCTCGGCCAGCGGCACCTGCGGCCCGCGCCCGCCGGGTCGTTCCCGGCCGGGGCCGCGCCGTCCGGCGCGCGCCAGCTCGTCGGCGACGTCTGGGAGTGGACGGCCAGTGACTTCCTGCCCTACCCCGGCTTCCGCGCCTGGCCGTACCGCGAGTACTCCGAGGTGTTCTTCGGCCTCGCGTACAAGGTGCTGCGCGGCGGATCGTTCGCGGTCAGCCCGGACGCCTGCCGCGGAACCTTCCGGAACTGGGACTATCCGATCCGGCGCCAGATCTTCGCGGGCTTCCGCACGGCGCGTTCCGCCGCCCCGGAGACCGCCTGATGTGCCGGCATCTGGCCTACCTCGGGCCCCCGGTCAGCCTGCGGGAGGCGATCATCGACCCGCCGTACGGCCTGTACCGGCAGGCGTGGGCGCCGCGGATGATGCGCGACAGCGGGACGATGAACATAGACGGGTTCGGGGCCGGCTGGTACACGGACGCTGACCCTGTCCCGGCGCGTTACCGGCACGCGGGCCCGATCTGGGCCGATCCGTCCTTCGCCGACCTGACCCGGGTGACGCGCAGCGGCGCGCTGCTGGCCGCGGTCCGCGACGCCAGCGCGGGCACCGAGCCGAGCGCGTCGGCCTGCTCCCCCTTCGGCGCGGACCACTGGCTGTTCAGCCACAACGGCGCGCTCGTGGGCTGGCCCGGCACCGCCGCGGGCCTGGCCGCGACCCTGAGCCCGCTGGAACTGCTGGAGCTGGAGGCCCGCGTCGACTCCGCGCTGCTGTGGGCCCTGACGCTGAACCGGCTGCGTGCGGGGTCCACGCCGGACGAGGCCCTGGCCGCCGTGATCGGCCTGCTCGACGTGGCCCAGGTGACCGGGCGGTTCAACTTCCTGCTGACCGACGGCCAGATGATCGCCGCCACCGCCGCCGGGCACTCGCTCTGGTACCGGCACACCAGCGGGCCCGGGGGCGACAGCGTCATGGTCGCGTCCGAGCCGGCCGGCGACGACCCCGGCTGGACCGAGGTCCCGGACCGCTCACTGCTCGCCGCGACCACGGCCAACGTCGCGGTCCGGCCGCTGGAGGTGCCCACCGAGGTCACGGCCGATACCGCCGAACGGGTCCGGCGCGCGAGTTTCCCCGACGGCATGGCGGCCGCGTTTCCCCAAGGTACTGCGTTTCCCGAAGATGCTGGGTTTGCCAAAGATGCTGGGTTTGCCAAAGATATGGCCGCCCGCGACACCCCCAACGGAAGGAACCACGGTCAATGACGACACCGCTGCACGTCGAACGCCGGCTGCCCGGCGGCTTCCTCGCCGATTCCCTGCGGGCGGACGCGCGGGCGGGGCTGACCGCGGTCCCGAAGTCGCTGCCGCCGAAGTGGTTCTACGACGGGGCCGGCAGCGAACTGTTCGAGAAGATCACCGGCCTGCCCGAGTACTACCCCACCCGGGCCGAACGGGAGATCCTGTACGAGACGGCCGGCCAGATCGCCGCGCTCAGCGGGGCAGGGACCCTGGTTGAGCTGGGGTCGGGGTCCTCGGAGAAGACACGGCTGCTGATCGACGCGCTCCGCTCGGCGGGCACCCTGGCGACGTACGTTCCGGTCGACGTGAGCGAGCCCGCGCTGGTGACCGCGGCGCAGGCGCTGATCGGCGAGTACCCGGGGCTGGAGGTACGCGCCGTGGTGTCCGACTTCGAGCACCAGCTCGGCCTGCCCGCCCGGGACGCGGACGGAGCACCCCGGCTGGTCGCGTTCCTGGGCAGCACGATCGGTAACCTGCTGCCGTCCCCGCGGGCCGCGTTCCTGGCCCGGGTCCGCGCCAGCCTGGCCGAGGGCGACAGCCTGCTGCTCGGCACGGACCTGGTCAAGGACCCCGCGGTGCTGCTCGCCGCGTACGACGACGCAGCCGGGGTGACCGCGGCCTTCAACAAGAACGTGCTGGCCGTGCTGAACACCGAGCTGGGCGCCGATTTCGACCTAGACGCGTTCGAGCACGTGGCCGCCTGGGACGCGGAGCAGGAGTGGATCGAGATGCGGCTGCGCGCGGCGACCGCACAGACGGTGCACGTCCCCGGTATCGAGCTCACCGCCCGTTTCACCGACGGCGAGGAGATGCGCACCGAGGTATCGGCCAAGTTCCGCCGGGAGAGCGTCACCGCCGAGCTCGCCGCCGCGGGCTTCGCGCTGCGGGAGTGGTGGACCGACAGCGAAGGCCGCTTCGGCCTGTCGCTCTCGGTCCCGGCGTAACGGAGCGTACCGAGGTAGGTACGGGCGGTTGCGAACCGGTCTCCGCCCCACGCCATCCGCCGCCACGGCACGGGCCGCAGGGCGGTGCCCGGCTCGGCTGCGCGGGCACGGTCAGCACGCGGCATGCGCGGATGACCAATCTGATGGAGGGTGAAAGCTGGTCCGGAAAAAAGAAAGCTGGTCCGGAAAAAAGACGGCCCTGGCGGTGACCGCCGTCGCGTCTGGCAGTCACGGACCGTTAGATCGGCCCTCACATCATATATAGCAATGCATGCATATGTGAACCATTACATGTGTTATCGCAGGTCAACGGTGCCCTACGGTTGGTTTTCGTGAATGATCACGGCCCCGACATCGTGCATGAGGGCCCGACGCCGATCTATGTACAGATCGTGAATTACGTCACGGCGCACATCAAAGACGGTTCGTGGCAGCCAGGTCACCGTCTGCCGGCGGAACGGGCCATGGCGGACGACTGGGGGGTGGCCTATCTGACCATCCGCCGGGCCATGAAGGAATTGCGTGAACGCGACCTGATCGTCAGCGTCCAGGGCCGCGGCACTTACGTCAAGGACCGCCGGACCTGACCGAGCCCGCCTATCTGGGCGAGTTTCCTCTTCCGGCCCGGAGGTGCTTTACCTGCACCGGGTGGGGCCTTGGAGCGCGCGGTGTGCTGCGCGGTGTTTCGCCTCGCCCTGGAGCGCAGCCGCGGGTCACGCACGTACAACGGCCGGGCCAGGAAGCCGATTGAGGCCCTAGAGGCAGCCGGCTTGGTGAGCGTCGACTGGGACATGGACTTGGTGACCAAGGGCACTGGGACACAGGGCCTATGACGGATCACCGTTACCGCCAGGCCGGACTTTTTCAGCGGCCCGAGGAAAGCGGTCGCCGCGCACGGGGAACGGTTCAGGCAGAATCGTCACAAACAGGGGGAAACAGGGGCATGAAGAAGATCGTAGTCATCCCGGCACTCGCAGCCGGTGTCGGTCTCGCCGCGTCCGCGTTCATGGTGGTCCCGGCGCTCGCATCATCCGCCGGGCCGGCCCGGACAGCCTGTCATAGCTCGTCAGGTTTGCCCGACGGTCACTGCACACCGGGGGCCACCTGGTCCCGGGTAACGCAGGGCAATATCCGCTCCACGATCTGCAAGAGCGGCTGGACTGCGACCATCCGGCCGTCGGAGAGCTACACCGAAGCGCTCAAGCGCACCCAGCTCGGCCTTTACGGGGACTATGCCGGTAACAAGCTCGGCAACTATGAAGAGGATCACCTGATCCCGCTGGAGCTTGGCGGCAGCCCGACGTCAGCCCGCAACCTCTGGCCCGAGGCGCACCCTTCCTCGTACACCAAGGACGGAGTCGAATCCACCCTGAACCACGCGGTGTGCGACGGGCGCGTCAAGCTGGCCCCCGCGCAGCGGGCCATTGCGCGCAACTGGGAGACCGCAGAACACGCCCTCGGCTTGAGATGAGCTACTGGCACTACCGGGCCCTCCGTTCACTACCGGGCCCGGTAGTGAACGGTTCAGGTAACTGAATTCCCTTTGCGTGCCCGGCAATAGAGACCAGGGGCATAGGGACTGCTGCATACCTGCTGCTCCTAGGGGCGCGGTCCCGAACTGCTCGTCTTGCTGAATTCCCCGAGTTTCCAGGCAGGGAACCGGGGAGGGAGGCTGCGGAAAACTGACGCCGAATCCGCTGATCGGGACAGGCTAGGCTGCCGGGGTGGGACAGCCGGGGCAGGCGGGGCAACTGCGGATGCTGCACTGGAACATTCATTC
>PLRW01000042.1 GCA_003164955.1 Actinomycetota bacterium | reverse complement strand
CGGGACCACGCCCGGGTACGGGACCGCCCCCGGGTACGGGACCGCCCCCGGGACTGAGGCTCCGCCGGCTCCGGCGGGGCCGCCCGGAAACGGGACGCCACCGAATGCCGGAGGCTTCACGCCGCCCGTGTGACGGGCCGGGTATGAGCGGGTGGGCGGGTAGAGTAGCTCGCCATGGCGGAACCCGAAGCCGAGGCCGTGGCCGAGCGCATGGCGGACCGGCCGCTGCGCGGCGTGATGGACCCCGGGTGGGCCGAGGCGCTGGAGCCCGTGGCCGGGCAGATCAGGGAGATGGGCAACTTTCTCCGCGCGGAACTCGCCGCCGGCCGCCGTTACCTGCCTGCGGGCGAGAACGTGCTGCGGGCCTTCAAGCAGCCGTTCGCCGACGTGCGCGTGATGATCGTCGGGCAGGACCCCTATCCCACGCCGGGCCACGCGGTCGGGCTCAGTTTCTCGGTGGCGCCGGACGTGCAGCGACTGCCGCCGAGCCTGGTCAACATCTTTCGGGAGTACACCGACGACCTCGGCCTGCCCGAGCCGTCGAACGGCGACCTGACCCCGTGGGCGGAGCGCGGCGTGCTGCTGCTGAACAGGGTGCTCACCGTGCAGCCGCGCAAACCCGGCGCGCATCGCGGCAAGGGCTGGGAAGAGGTCACCGACCAGGCCATCCGGGCCCTCGCCGCGCGGGGTGTCCCGCTGGTAGCGATCCTGTGGGGCCGGGACGCCCAGAACCTCGCGCCGCTGCTGGAGGACGTCCCGAAGATCGAGTCCTCCCATCCGAGCCCGTACTCGGCCGATCGCGGCTTCTTCGGCTCGCACCCGTTCAGCCGCGCGAACGACCTGCTGGCCGCCCACGGCGGCGAGCCCGTCGACTGGGCCCTCCCCTAATACTCCAGCCGTAGATCGTTTGCGCGGTGAAGGCTTGCCATGTTTGCTGGCTGACGATAAGCCGGGGCTGCCCGGGTCTTTGGAGTCGCGTACCGGCATGACGCCGCCGGGCTGGTGGTGACCTGGACGCCGTTGCCGCCGCAGTGGCTTGAGCTGCGCCACCGGGTGAGACTACCGCTACCGCGACAGCCCGGCCACCTGCTGATGCCGATTGTGCAGGATGCGACTGCGTGCCGCCCCCCTCTTGCCGGGGACCGGCCACTTGCTCTACTCTTTAACTATGGAGATAGATAAGCAGAGTAGCGGCGGGAGGGACGGGGATGGGACGGACCCGCCGTCGCGGATTACCTTCCGGCTGGACTCGGCGTCCGGGGTGCCGACGTACCTTCAACTGGTGCACCAGGTGGAGCAGGCGCTTCGACTGGGCTACCTGGCCCAGGGCGACCAGCTACCGCGGGTCAAGGACGTGGTGGGCGCGCTGGCCATCAACCCCAACACCGTGCTGAAGGCCTACCGGGAACTGGAGCACCGGGGAATCGCGGCCGGGCGCCCCGGCCAGGGGACGTTCGTCGAGGCGGCGCCCGAAGTGGTCCCGCTCGCGCAGATGACGGAGCTGCGGAGGAGCCTGCTCGGCTGGCTGCGGGCCGCGGATTCGGCCGGGCTGGATACGGACGGGATGGCCGCGCTGTTCAGCATCGCCCTGCGGGATTTCCATGAGCGCCGCGCGGGCACAGGGGCTCCGCGCGGCGGGCAGCAGGACCGGCCGGGCGAGACGAGCAGAACGGCATGAACACCATCGAGGCTGCCGCGCTCGGCAAGCGGTACTGGGCCACCTGGGCGCTCCGGGATTGCACACTAGCGATCCCCGCCGGCCAGGTAGCCGCCCTGGTGGGGCCGAACGGCGCGGGTAAGACGACGCTGATGCAGCTAGCGGTCGGCCTGATAAGCCCGACCGCCGGCCGCGTGACCGTGCTCGGCGGCCTGCCGGCCGGGTCAGCCGAGGCGCTGAAACGGGTGGCGTTCGTGGCCCAGGATGTGCCGCTGTACAAGCACCTGCCGGTCGAGGACATGGTGCACGTGGCCCGGAACCTGAACCACGGCGGCCGGTGGGATCAGCCGCGAGCCACCAATCGGCTGGCCGCGCTGAACATCCCGCTCCGCCGCAAGATCGGCAAACTGTCCGTCGGGCAGCAGGCCCAGGTCGCGCTGACGATCGCGCTGGCCCGGCGGCCCGAATTCCTGGTCCTCGACGAGCCGCTCGCACCGCTGGATCCCCTGGCGCGGCACGAGTTCCTGGCTTCGGTGATGGAAACCGTGGCCGAGGACGGCCTGTCGGTGCTGTTCTCCTCGCACGTGCTCCCGGAACTCGAACGGGTCGCCGACTACCTGGTGGTTCTGGCCAACGGCCACGTGCAGATCGCCGGGGACACCGACGCCCTGCTGGCCAGCCATCAGATCCTGACCGGCCCCACGACCCTGGCTGGGGCCCTCCGCGCCCCGTTCACCGCGGTGCACGAGCAGCGGGGCCAGGCCCAGGCTCACATACTGGCCCGGCGAACCGGTCCGGTGGTGCCGCCGCCGGACGGCTGGCAGGCGCACCCGGTGACGCTGAATGAACTCGTACTCGGTTTCCTGCGCGAGCCCGGAGTGTCAGCCTCGCCCGGGCCGGCGCCACTGGACAGCAACGTCGTCACGGGGGTGACATCATGACCATGCTCGCGGCCAGGGCACGGAAGAGGGGCAGGTGGCGCAGACCACTGCCGGAATCGCTGACCTCGATGGCGTGGGTCCTCTGGCGGCAGCACCGCGCGGCCCTGATCTGGCTCGGCGCCCTCCTGCTCGCGCTCGGCACGGCGATGCTCATCGCCGGGATAAGGCTGCACCGGCTCTACACCGCCGAAATCCAGCACGGCTGCCTGGGGTCGTCAGCGTGGTCGACGGTGTGCCGGCCGCTGCAGACCCCGTTCGCCACCGGCTGGCCGCTCAGCTACTCGAACACGGTCGTTCTGGCCATGCAGGCAGTCCCGGTGATCATTGGCGTCTTTCTCGGGGCGCCCCTGCTGGCGCGGGAGTACACGGCCGGCACCGCCCGCTTCACCTGGACCCAGGGGATCGGGCGGACCCGCTGGGCCATGCTGACGCTCGGGCTGCTCGGCGCGGCCGTGGGCGCCGTGGCCTGCCTTCTGGGCCTGCTCACCCAGTGGTCCGTGCAGCCGATCGCCGCGCAGACGACCAGGTACGCCGACCGCTGGGAACCCGGGCTCTTTGACAACACCGCCCTGACCGCGGCCACCGCGGCCCTGCTGGCGTTCGCGATCGGCGTCCTGGCGGGCGTGCTGATCAGGCGCGTGGTGGCTGCGATGGCCGTCACCGCCGTGTGCGCCATCACGGTCGCCGCCCTGACCTACAACCGGCTGCATTACTGGCTGGTGGGCCACGGAGCGCGGCTGGCCCGCGATCTGGCCTTCGGCGCGTACCCCAACGTCACGATGCAGTCCAGCGGCGTGATCAACATCCACGAAACGGTGGGCCCATCCGTGCCCGGGCCGGCCGGAGCCTGGCTCGACCAGGGCTGGTACGCAGGCGCCAACGGGCACCGGCTCAGCGAGGACACCGCGAACCGGCTCCTCGACAAATACATGGGCACCAGCCCGGCATGGCTGACCCGGCTGCACGACACGTTCTGGATCAGTTATCAGCCCGGCGGGCGGTACTGGATCTTCCAGTCCATCCTGGGCGGCGGCACGCTGCTGGTCGCGCTGCTGCTCGGCGCGGCCACTGTCGCACTCGTCCGGTACTGGCGGGCGTGAGCCGGGCCACCCCGCGCGACGGCGCGGGCGCGGCCCGGTTAGGAGCCGATGCGCCACGACTCCAGGTAGGCCGACTGGGCCGGGGTGAGGACGTCGATATGGATGCCGATCGCGGCCAGTTCGAGCCGGGCGGCCTCGGCGTCGATCGAGGCGGGGACCTCGTGCACGTCGGGAGCCAGTTTCGCGGCGTGGCCGGCCAGCCAGGCCAGCGCGAGCGCCTGTACCCCGAATGACAGGTCCATGGCCTGAGCGGGGTGCCCCTCGGCGGCGACCAGGTTCACCACCCGGCCCTCGGCCAGCAGGAGCAGCCGCCGGCCGTCCGGCAGGTCGAAGGAGTCCACGTGCGGGCGCAGGTCGTGGCGGACCGCGACCGCCATATCGGCCAGTGCCCGGACGTCGATCTCCACGTCGAAATGGCCGGCGTTGGCCAGGATGGCCCCGTCGCGCATGACGGCCAGGTGCTCCGCACCGATCACGTCCGTCGATCCGGTCACGGTGATGAACACATGACCGGCGGCCGCGGCCTCGGCCATGGGCAGCACGCGGTAGCCGCAAAGCACCGCGTCCAGGGCCCGCACCGGGTCGATCTCGGTCACGATGACCTCGGCGCCGAGCCCACGAGCCCGTTCGGCCACGCCGCGGCCGGACGGGCCGAACCCCGCGACGACCACCGTCTTGCCGGCCAGCAGCGTGTTCGTGGCGCGCAGGATGCCGTCCAGGACCGACTGCCCGGTCCCGAAGGTGCTGTCCACCAGGCGCCGGGTCGCGGTGTCGTTGACCGCGACGACCGGGAACTTCAGCGCGCCCTCGGCCGCCATCCGGCGCAGCCTGATCACGCCGGTGGCGGTTGACTCACAGCCGCCGCGCACCCCGGGCAGCAGGTCCGGCCGCTGCGTGTGCAGCGTGTTGACCAGGTCGCAGCCGTCGTCGACGACCAGGTCGGGTGCGGTGTCCAGCGCGCGGGCGATGTGCGAATAGTAGGTGGGCCGGTCGACGCCGGCCCGGGCGAACACGGCGATCCCGTGCCGCAGGGCCAGCGCGGCGGCCACGTCGTCCTGGGTGGACAGCGGGTTGGACGCGGCCAGGGCGACGCTGGCCCCGCCCGCGCGCAGCGTCCGGACCAGGATCGCGGTCTCGGCCGTCACGTTCAGGCAGGCCGCGATGGTCAGGCCGGCGAAGGGCCGCTCCGCGGCAAAACGCTCCTGGAGCAGGTGAAGCACGGGCATGGCCCGTTCGGCCCATTCGATACGGGCGCTGCCGGAGTCGGCCAGCGACGGATCGGCGATGTCACCGGGCGCGCCGGGCGGCGCGCCCCCATCCAGCGGCCCATCCAGCGAGCCGCCGGGCCGCGACGAGCGCGGCCCGGCGGCAGTCCTGCCGTCTGCCATGTCCTCAGTACCGGTACTGGTCCGGCTTGTAGGGGCCGTCGACCGGGACACCGATGTAGTCGGACTGCTCCTTGGTGAGCCGGGTCAGCTTCACGCCCAGCGCGTCCAGGTGCAGCCGGGCCACCTTCTCGTCCAGGTGCTTCGGCAGGGTGTACACCCCGATCGGGTACTCGCCGGTCTGGGCGAACAGCTCCATCTGGGCCATGACCTGGTTGGTGAAGCTGTTGGACATCACGAAGCTCGGGTGGCCGGTCGCATTGCCCAGGTTGAGCAGGCGTCCCTCGGACAGCACGATGACCGCGTGCCCGTCCGGGAAGACCCACTCGTCTACCTGCGGCTTGACGTTGATCCGGCGGATACCCGGGATGCGGGTCAGCCCGGACATGTCGATCTCGTTGTCAAAGTGG
>PLRW01000364.1 GCA_003164955.1 Actinomycetota bacterium | reverse complement strand
GGTCTGGCTGAACTCACGGAGGACCAGGGACTCCTATAGCTACGGCGAGCCGCAAAGTAGTAGCTGCTGACCGCGTTGGCCTGGAACCCGGACCGCGGGCACCGGCGCGTGCTAGCCGGCGGCGACCGCCGCCGTGTCGTCGCGGGCCTTCTCCTGCGCGGCATGCACCATCGCCGCCAGCACCGCGGTGCGCTTGGCCGCCCCGTAGTCACCGAGCACCGCGGCATCACCCGAGGCGCCCTCACCGGCGAAGTCGGTGATCTTCGACAAGGCCACGCCCTGCCACCACGCACGAGAGTCGCCGAAGGCGTCGACCCAGAGCACCTGATCGATCTGCTGGCGGAAGTTCGTCCACGACGGCCGCGGCGCGGTCTTCTTCAGCCGGTTGAACGCGCTCTTCGTCCCCGGCCCGCCCGTCAGGAGCGTCTCGTCCAGCCGGGTCGCGCCCGCTGGTCCCACCCCAGTCGGCGACCATCGCGAAGATCGAGGAGTTGACCTCCTCCCGGATCCGCTCGAACACTTAACTGGTAATGCGACATGTTGACTTGAGACGAGTTGCGGCCGCCTGGTCAGATCGGGGAATCTCCCGATCGGTGAAGCGGGGGAGCGGGAGGTGCTGGACGCCTTCAGCGCCGCGGTGATGGGCGCAGCGGGATGAACCCCGGGAATGGTCTTTCCGATGAGCACGTAAGGATCCTCGGCAAGCAGTAGGTCGGCCATGAGTGACTCGCTGTGATTGTCGGCCCGCAGGAGCCGTTCAATTACGGGTTCGTCGGCGGGGTCGCTCGGGCGATCGGGCCATGCGGTAGTAATGAAGAATTATTCAAGCCTTCAAAGTCGGGCCGAGACTCGCGCGGTTTAGGCTATTCGCACACCGTTCCTTTCAGCACATAGCTTGAGCATTTCCGCGACTTCGGCATAGCTCACGCTCCACCTGTGGCAGCAGATGGCACTTATGTTTTGATTATCCTCCACCGCATCCCCCGCCCAACGATCCATCTTGTAAATCTTGCACGGCCCTGCATCGATCCACGTGCGGTCAGGACACACAGCAACACGGGTGCTAGTTCGGACCTTGGTGTCGTGATGAGGGTATGCGTCCCAATGCACCGTACCGAGCAGCCAGGCATCCCACTTGGGCTTAGTGAATCGCTTGTACTCTTTCATGCTAACGGGATCCCTCTGCCAGATCTTTGTGAGACCCGGGTTTCCCGCAGTCTTCATCGCGGCAAAGAACGCGGCAAAGAACTGGGCCATAACAGCCTTGCTCGCTGCCACCGCTCGTGCTTCCTCGTCAGCGCGATGCGCTGCCGCAGCCTGTTGGCGCTCTTGCACGTGATACGCGCAGACGCGACGCCCCTGATCGAAGACGGAGTGATCTCCGCACACCGCATTACCGCACTCCACGCATAGTCCGATGGCGAACGTGCCGCATGCGCACGAAACAACAGGACCCGCGCCAATCGGCTGGCTTACGTGATAGCGCCGCCCACAATGACGGGCCGTATCAAGGTAGTCCGGACCCGGCGGCCCTTCGTCAGGCAGCGGGCCGGTAAACGCCCGATCCACCACGATCGACGTACACTCGACGTATCCTGGCGCTATCGGAGCGGACCTCGTGCCACCACATGCCGGACAAACCACAATTAGATCCCCCGCCTCTCATGTCCCCTCATGTGACGCATGTTTCTCACTGCGAGATTACATATACCGTCCAGATGCCGGGAAGGGCCACGCCGACCGGGACAGGCCCGATGGGCGCTCCCGCTCGGGGCTGTCAGTCGGATATGGCCAGCTGTTCCGCCGGGTCGAAGGCAACCCCGGTCGCGGATCGGCCGGCGCAAGCGCAACCACCGTCGGGCCGTACTGGCCCGATGGCGTCCTTTACGCGATCCTTGAGCGACCTGTTGCCCATCTGAGTCACTGGCTGAGGCGGCTGGAGGCGCATCCATCCTGGTGGCGTCAGCGATGCCCCCGAGGGCTATCGGAGGCGGGCGGCCTGCGCGGCCAGCCTGGGGCGTAGCCGCGCTGGGGAGGATCTGGCCGGCCTGTGGGTCAGCGATGGGGACGGTTCGTCCTCACGAATCGTCGAACCGGCCATACGAGGCACCCAGGTAGTCAGCGAGTTGGCGGGGGCCGTAGTCGCGGCGGCCAGAGTCAGCCATGGCGCGCCGGATCAGATATTGCCGCCACATCTACTCCTCCGCGTATCCGGGGTCGTGCCCGACGCACCAACTGACCTGGACCGGCTCGTCGTCGCCATGACGAGGAACGAGCACCCGCACAGTTGGGTGATCGTGTTGATCGGCGGTGCCGGGTCGGCCATCGGGAACCCGGCCGACTTCAGTTGCTCTCGCAGATCGGCGACCAGGTCGACATCGCGGCGGTCGCCGGTCACTGTGCACCTCCATCAGCCCGACGCCGCAGCGGAGTCACGCCGTCTGGCATCTCACCGAGGAACACCACCGGATCCCGGGCCAGCACCAGCGGCGCCATGCGGTACTCGCTGTTCTGTCCGGCCTTCATGAGCCGCTGGATCACCGGCTCGTCGGCCGGGTCGCTGGCTCGTTCCGGATCTTCGGTACCGTCCACCAGACTCCGGACATAGTCCTCCAGCGCGCTGGCTTCGGCGGGGGTGGGCTCGAAGCTCATCTGCAAGTCCAGGGCACGCAGCCTGGCGGCGCGGCGTTCGACCTCTTCCCGTAGCTTGGTGTCTTCCCGGTAGGCAGCGACGGCGCGAGCCGCCCACGCCCGCGACCCCGTGCTCCGGTACAGGTCCAGATGCGTCCCGGCCATGGCCGGGTACCGGCCCGTGGCCAGCAGTTCATCCACCAGTGCGCGCATCTGATCCCAGGTCAGACTGTTAGCCCACGTGATCTGGTAGCCCTGGGACGGGCTGATGTACTGGGCTTTGACGTCCCACCGGTTCACGCCGATCCGGGCCGCGATAGCGTGAGCCAGGCTGTGGGCCTGTTTGCTCCGGTCCCCCGGGATGATCGGCGTCTCTCGCCTTGTGGGGTCCCGAACCGGGCCTCGATTTCACGCCGGGTCGGCGCGGTGAGCTGCGAAACGGACCTGACACCGCAGGCGTCGAAGATCCATGCCACCGGCAGGAATGTGCGGTTCTCGCTGGCGAGCGCCTCCGCGATGGTCGGCACGGCGTGTTCCACCCGCTGTATGTCCCGCCGGTTACCGGTCACTTCGGCGTCGCGACGCTCATGGATAAGCGCCCGTTTGAGCAGGTCGTAGTCAGCCCTGTTCATGCCTGCCCTCTCCCGCACTCCCGGGTTCACGGCGCGAGCGCATGTCAGCTAGCACTTCGGCGTAATCGGTGCGGTAGTTGACGGGCAGCTCAGCCAGCCGGCCACGCAGGTGACGGAGACTCCATGCCGGATCAGCCAACCGGCGGTCTCCCAGATGGTTGAGTGCGACGTTCAGGTTCATGACCCGTTCGGCCAGCAGCTTCTGGTAGGCGGGCTGGTCGCCTGCACTGGCTCCGTACGGGATGCCGACCGCCTCAGTGACTGCGGCCATGAGCGCCCGGTCTGCATGGAAAGCCCCGAATCGGTGAACCTGGTGCAACCGCAGCCGGTCGTGCAGGAATGCCGGTCGTTGTCCGTCAGGGCGATGGCGTGGTCGTAGAAGCAGTGTCCGCAGCTGCAGGACGGGGCCTGGCAGGCGGGACTGCATTCGTCGGCATAATGCCGGTCCGGGCTGTAATCGCGGCCGTCCCGCTGGTCGTCGCCGGTCATGTGGTGCCTCGCTCTCCGGGGCTGCGGTACGCCGGCAGATCCTCGGGAGTGATGTCGCGCGACCGCAGCCCGGCGCCGAGCACCAGCAGGCCCTTGGCCAGGCCGTGCTTGCCGCGGCCGCCGCCTCGGCCCTGCGGGGCCGCGACGGGGACGTCCACGTCCAGGCGGGGCCCGATGATCCGGTCGGCTTCCTCGTATGCGGCGCGCTCGGCCGCTTCGGCCGCCACAATGCGGGCCGTGTCGCCGGTGTGGCGCGCCCTCGTCACGTGGCCCTTCGCCGCGGAGTACCGCCGGTACGCCGTCCGCTGGATCTCCGCCAGCTCGGCACTCCGGGCCATCGGGACGGTGCTCTCCGCGGGCATGATGACGATCAGTTCGCCGAGCTTCGCGCGCTCGGCGTCGCGGGTACCCCCGTCGGCGCTCACAGGGCTCGCCTCGCGTGACCGCAACGGTGACTGCATCGCCTGGCGCGATCAGGTTCTATCCGGGGTTTTCTGCCGTCCTCACAGCCTGCGGGTTGATAGAACCGGCCACCACGAAAAACCGGAACGGCCACCTCCAGATAGCGTGGCCACGCCGCGCTTAACCTGTGGGCCGGACCGAAAGAAGACCGCATCCACGCAGGTCAGCTCCAAACGTGAACACCTCTCCCAGGTGAAGATTAGTTATTCGTTCGAACTCGGCAGGCTTCTCAAGAAAGCGTCCGAGGGTCGCACGCCCGAGGCCGACGCGACCATCGTCGCTGGAGAACCTGGCGACGACCCGGGGCCGAACCGGAGGCGGCCGGGCCCGGGCCATGACTGCCGCCTCGCAGGATGCCGTCCGCGTTGCCGGCGTCCGCTCGGGCGTTGGTTGCTCGGGTGGAGCGTGCTTTGTTCGTGCGGACGGGCTATCACTCCATCCTGGCTGTCCGGGAAAGAGGCGGGCAAGACATTCCAGG
>PLRW01000130.1 GCA_003164955.1 Actinomycetota bacterium | reverse complement strand
AGCAGCTGCTGGCCGGCGTACTGCGACACCGAGGGGATCATCGAGGGGGTGATCTCGGTGCCGGCCTTGGGGTGGGCGAAGGCGGCCTTGGCCGGGAAGTAGATCTGCTGGGCGGCGAGCTGGTTGTGAACGGTGTTGTGCACGTAGGTCGATCCCCACAGCAGCAGCCCGCCGGCGATGACCAGGATTGCGGCCAGGGCCAGCCCGGTGACGCTGAGCAGGGTGTCAAAGGTCTTGCGGCGCATCGAGGACGCCTCCTTCATTCTGCTGGTCCCCGCGACGGGGGCCGGCGTTTCGTACTGGTTCCCCGGATCTGGTTCCCCGGATCGGGGGCCGGTGCTGGTTGCTTGAAACCGGCACTATCACAATCGCCCCGCCGGTCCCGGCACCATCACGGCGCAACGTCCTTGGCTTATGGGATAAATGGTGCAAACGAGAAGGACTTTGGTCAGGTCCAGTGATTCGTCCATAGCGGGCCGGTGGCGCGCCATTCCGCGTCCCAGGCGCCGAACCGCCGCCGGTTGAGGCTGTGGATGACGATGGCCTCCGTGCCGAGCACCAGGAGGATCAGCACGATCCCGGTGACCATGACGGTCACGGCGACCTCGGCCATGACGTCGCGGTGGCCCGCGGGCGGATCGGTGATCGCGCCGCCGGCGTTGATCCAGATGGTTGTCTTGCTGCCCTTGCGGGTGCCCGCGATGACCAGAACCCCCCCGGTATGGACCGTTCCGCTGGGTGCCGTCCACCGGGCCGTCGCCCACGCGGTCTCGACCGCCGAGTACGGGTCCACCGCCCCGACCATCGGCGCGTCCTGCGTGAGGATGGCCGTGACCTGGTGCTCCGAAGCCTGCTGAACCTGGGCCTGATGGCCGAACACGTGGTCGGCGGTGCGGCCGGCCAGGAACGCCCCGGCCGGGACCGCGGCGAACAGCAGGACCAGTACCGTCAGCCGGACGAACGTCTCGATCCGGTCGATCCTGCGGCGCAGCGGGTTATGGTCCAGTCCAAGCTGGCGGGCGCACCGCGTCCGAACGTTTCCCTTTGTGGGAGGGCCAGCGTTGCTCATCGTGGTCACCTCCGGCGGCCAGAAGCGGATGTGCCGCGGGGACAACCACCGCCGCGCTATCCCCAGGGTGCCGCGAACGAGCCATCCCCCTGCAGGGTCATATTGTCCCCGTCCGGGAGGACCTTGGTCCGCTTCCGGCCCACACCCGGCCGGGGCCTTCGTCACCCGGCGCCCATGACCTGTAGCCCTGCCCGGCTCAAATGCCATCGGCCCAGGATGGAGGCGGTAAGCGCGCCGAGGAGGAAGCATGAAGGCAGCAGTGGTTCACCAGTTCGGGCGGCCGCTCGTCATCGAGGACCGGCCCATCCCCGAGCCTGGCCCCGGGCAGATCACCGTGCAGATGGAAGCGTCCGGGCTGTGCCACACGGATATCCACGCCGCGCACGGCGACTGGCCGGTCAAGCCCGTCCCGCCGTTCGTCCCGGGACATGAGGGCGTCGGCCTCGTCCATGCCGTCGGCGAGGGAGTGACCCGCCTGAACGTCGGGGAACGGGTCGCGGTGCCCTGGCTGGGCTACGCGTGCGGTGCCTGCCGGGCGTGCCTGACCGGCTGGGAGACGCTGTGCGAGAAGCAGCTCAACACCGGCTACTCCGTGGACGGCTGCTACGCCGAGTACTTCCTGGCCGAGGCGGCCTTCGCGGCGCGGGTCCCGGAGGGGATCAACCCGTTCGAGGCGGCCCCGCTGACCTGTGCCGGGGTCACCACGTACAAGGCCCTCAAGGTCGCGCACGTGCGCCCGACCGAACTCGTCGCGATTTCCGGGATCGGCGGCCTGGGGCACCTGGCCCTGCAGTACGCCCAGATCCTGGGCGCGACCGTGGCCGCGATCGACGTCACCGACGAAAAGCTCGACCTGGCCAAGGAACTGGGCGCCGACCTGGTTATCGACGCCCGCCACGAGGACCCGGCCGCGGTGCTGAAGGCACACGGCGGCGCCGACGTCGCCGTCGGCCTGGCCGTCGACTCGAAGTCCTTCGAGACCGCGTACGCCGGCCTGCGCCGCGGAGGCCGCCTGGTCCTGGTCGCGCTGCCGGCGGAGGGGTCGCTCACGATCCCGGTGTTCGACACCGTGCTGAACGGCACGTCGATCATCGGCTCGATCGTCGGTACCCGCGCCGACCTGTCCGAGGTGTTCGCGCTGCACGCGGCGCGGCGGACGCGCGTCATCTACCAGGAACGGCAGCTGAGCGAGGTCAACGCGAGCTTCGACGAGGTCCTGCAGGGCCGGGCCCCGGCCCGCCTGGTGCTCCGCCCGTAACACCCGTCAAACCGTCACGCCCGTAAGCCTGTCCCGCCGCAAAGGAGCCACGCATGATGTCTGACCATGTCGCCGGGGGCGTCGATGAGCTCAGCGAGGACGAGTGCCGCATCCTCATCTCGCCCGGCGGCGTTGGCCGGATCGCGTACTCGGGCCGGTTCGGCCTGACCGTGCTCCCGGTCAACTACCAGGTCTTCGAGGGCACGATCGTCTTCCGGACCGCGCCCGACAGCCCGATGGGTGAGGACTTGCGGTCCGGGATCGCGCACGCCGAATACAAGGTCGCCTTCGAGATCGACGAGCTGGATAATTCGGAACGGACCGGATGGAGCGTTCTCCTTCAGGGGTCGGCTCATCACGTCGACTCCCACGCCGAGCGCGGCTCGGTCCGCGCGTCCGGGGTACAGCCCTGGGCCGGCGGATCGAAGGAGCACTACATCCGCATCGTCCCCACCCGGATCACCGGCCGGCGGATCCGCCAGGCCAGCTGAGCCAGCTCAGCTGACCTGGTTCAGCTGAGCCGGAGCCCGAGGTGCTGGCCGATGGCCAGCAGCTCGCTGCGCACCGCCGGGTGCGCGACCTGGTTGATGATCTGCTGGGCCTGGGCGGAGGAGTCGTGGCCCCAGATGGCCGCGGTGCCCTGCTCACTGATGATGAAGCTGTGCTGGAACGAGGTGACCGGCCCCATGAGCCGCGGCACCACGGTCGACACGTCGGCCTTCGGATGCCAGCTGGGCAGCGCGATGATCGCGTGACCGCCGGCCGAGTGCAGCGCCCCCACCACGAAGTCGGTCTGGCCGCCGAATCCCGAATAGATCATCCCGTGCAGCCGGCTGGCGTTGGCCTGGGCGAACAGGTCCACCTGGAGCGCGGTGTTGACCGACGTCATCTGCGGCTGCCGGGCGATCACCGCCGGGTCGTTGGTCTTCTCGGTCCGCAGCAGGCGGATCCGCGGGTTGCGGTCGATCCAGTCGTAGAGTTCCTCGGTACCGAACACGAACGACGCGGTGACCGGCTGGCTGGGGTCGAGCGCACCGGCCTTTTCCAGCTGGAGCACGCCGTCGCTGAACATCTCCGACCAGATCATCAGGCCGCGCCGCCCGGTCAGCTCACCCAGCACCGCGTCCGGGACCTCGCCGATGCCGAGCTGCAGCGTCGAGCCGTCGCCGATCTGCTCGGCCACCCGCTCGCCGATGGACTGCGACGTGACGGTGACCGCGCGGGGCGGCGGGGTCGGCAGCGGCTCGTCCACCTCGATCGCGTAGTCGATCTCACTGCACGCCAGCACCGAGTCGCCGAAGGTGTAGGGCATCCTCGGGTTGAGCTGCGCGACGACCAGGCCGCCCCGGGCCCGGACGGACTCGACCGCGGCGGGTAGCACGTTGACCTCGACCCCGAGGGATACCGTCCCGCCCGCGGGGGCCGACGTGTGCAGCAGCACGATGTCCGGCGGCAGCATCTCGGCCAGCAGGCGCGGCACCAGCGATAGCCGGCCCGGGTAGTAGCGCAGCCGCTCACAGCCGCGCATGCCGGGGCCGGTGAACGACGTCTCGAGCGTCACCCCCGGCCGGTCCGGGATGCCCGGCTGTGCGTTCAGCGTGTAGAGCCGGTATTCCGGGATCGCCGCGTCCAGCAGGGCCACCGCCCGCCAGGGCGTGGCGAAGTTCCCGCCGCAGATCACCCGGGGCGTCCCCGGAACCCCCGCCAGGACCGTGCCGAGCTTCTCCTCGGTGATGATGCGCATCGCCGTGGATCAGGCCTCCTCGGGAACCATCTTGATCGAACCGCTCGGGCATTCGTGCACGCAGATGCCGCAGCCCTTGCAGTAGTTCAGGTCGATCTGGTATCGCTCCCCAACGCCGAGCTTGATCACCGCGTTGTCCGGGCAGACGCCGTAGCAATTATCGCACTCGAAGCAGTTGCCGCAAGACAGGCAGCGGCGCGCTTCGAACAGCGCGTTCGAGGCGTCGAGGCCGCCCACCACCTCGTCGAAGCTGGTCGTCCGCCGGGCGGCGTCCAGCTGCGGCCGCACCGTGGCCGGGGCGTCCTCGTAGTACCAGGTGTTCAGGTTGCCGAACGGGGCCAGGTCGTGCTTCGGCTCGCGCGTGTAATGGTCGCTGCGGAGCCAGGCGTCGATGCAGCGGGCCGCCTTCTTGCCGTGGCCGATGCCCACCGTGACGGTCCGCTCGCCGGGCACCATGTCGCCGCCGGCGAAGATCCCCGGATAGCCGGTCATCAGCTCGGGGCTGACCTGGACCACGCCGTCGGTGAACTCCACCCCGGACACGCCCTCCAGCAGGGACAGGTCCGCGTCCTGGCCGAGCGCGAGCACCAGGCAGTCCGCCTCGAGCTCGGTGAACTCGCCGGTCGGCTGGGGGAAACCGGTCTCGTCCAGCGCCATCTTCTCGATCTGCAGCTTGCCGCCGTCCGCATGGGTGATCGTGGACAGCCAGCGCATGGTGACGCCCTCTTCCAGCGCCTCTTTGACCTCGATGTCGTGCGCGGGCATCCGCTCGCGGGTGCGCCGGTAGACGACGATCGCCTCGCTGGCGCCCAGCCGGCGGGCGGTGCGGGCCGCGTCCATGGCCGTGTTCCCGCCGCCGTAGACCGCCACCCGGCGCCCGAGCAGCGGTGGCTCCTCGCCTTCCATGTCGCGCAGCATGGACACCGCGTCCAGGATCCGGGCCGAGTCGCCGGCCGGGATGTACGCGCGCCGGCCGATGTGCGCGCCGACCGCGACGAACACCGCGTCGAACTTGCCGTCCGCGTCCTTGCCCGCGTTCTTGCCCGCGTCCGGCTCACCGGCTCCGCCGTCCCGCAGCAGCGACTGGATGTCCTTGACCGTGGTGTTCAGCTCCAGCGTGACGCCCATGTCCACGATGCGCTGCACCTCGGCGTCGAGGACGTCGCGCGGCAGCCGGTACTTCGGGATGCCGTAGCGCATCATGCCGCCGGGTGCCGCGCCCGCGTCGCGGATGGTGACCGCGTGCCCCAGCCGGGTCAGCTGGTAGGCGGCCGACAGCCCGGACGGCCCGCAGCCCACGACCAGGACGCGCCGTCCCGAGGGCGGCGCCTCCACCGGCATGGTCCATCCCTGCCGGAGGGCCTCGTCGCCGAGGAACCGCTCGACCGAGTTGATGCCGACCGCCTCGTCCAGCTGGGCCCGGTTGCACGCGGTCTCGCACGGCCGGTAACAGACCCGGCCCATGATGGCGGGAAACGGGTTGTCGGCCATGATCTGCCGCCACGCGTTCTCGTAACTGCCGTCTTCCCCCTGGTAGAGCCACTGCTGGATGTTCTCGCCGGCCGGGCACGCGTGGTTGCACGGCGGCAGGCTGTCCACGTAGACGGGCCGCTCGGTCCGCCAGCTCCCGGTCTGGTTGGCCCGGCTGGATCCGACCTCCAGGGTGATCGCGAAGGGCTTGTTCATGACGTGATCTCCTCGGCGCGGCCGGCTCCCACCGTGGCCAGTTCGGCATCGATGTCGTCGGCGGGCAGCAGGCCGAAACGGGTGATGTTCCGGTCGGCGCCGCGCTGGATGCGGTCGATCATCTCGGTCCGCTCCGCGGGCTTGAACAGGTGGGCGTAGCGGCGCTGGATCCGCAGGTAGTCGCGGACTCCGGTGCGGTGCCGGATGGGGGTCGCGCTGACCACTTCCCCGTCCTCGGCCTCGAAGACCGGGAAGAGCCCGGTCTGGGTGGCCAGCCGGGCGACCTCGATCGTGCTTTCCGGCGCGCTGCCCCAGCCGAGCGGGCACGGGACCAGGACGTGCAGGTAGCGCGCGCCGCGGAACTCCATCGCCCGTTCCACCTTGTACTCCAGGTCGCGCAGGTCGCTGACGGTCGCGGTCGCGACGTACGGGATCTCGTGCGCCATCGCGATCATCGGCACGTTCTTGCCCTGGCCGAACTTGTTGCCCGGCTCGGGTCCCACCGGCTCGGTCGTCGCGGTCCGCGCCGCGTAGGGAGTGGCGCCGGAGCGCTGCACCCCGGTGTTCATGTACGCCTCGTTGTCGTAGCAGATGTACAGCACGTCGTCGTTGCGCTCGAACATGCCGGACAGGCACGCGAAGCCGATGTCGACCGTGCCGCCGTCGCCGCCCTGGCCCACTACGCGCACGTCGTCGCGGCTCTTGGCGCGCAGGGCGGCGGCCACCCCGGCCGCGACCGCGGGGGCGTTGCCGAACAGTGAGTGCAGCCAGGGCAGCTGCCACGAGGTCTCGGGGTACGGGGTGGAGAACACCTCCAGGCAGCCGGTCGCGTTGACGGCGATCGTCTTACCGCCGGTGGCCCGCTGGCAGGCATCCAGCGCGATCCGCGCGCCGAGCGCCTCGCCGCAGCCCTGGCAGGCGCGGTGCCCCAGGGTCAGCGAGTTCGACCGCTGCGCGCCGGACTGGACCGAGCGCTGGTCTTCGGCCAGCAGCCGGCCCCCGACCGCCAGGCTGCCGGTCTGGATGAACTTGATGCTCTGGTAGGGCATAACAGGTTCCCGGTCCCTTCGTCAGCCGATGCGGGCGGTGAGGCCCTGGTCGCGGAGCATGTTCTCGGCGACCGGCCCGGACCGGCGGGTCCGCCGCGCGCGGATGAACTCGCGCTCGATCAGGCCCTTGTTCAGGTCGAGGAAGGACAGCGGCTCCAGCGCGCCCGCCACGGCCTCGGCCAGCATGGTGCGCAGCGACATCCGGGTGATGGCCCGGCCGCCCAGGCCGGCGATGACGGTCGACATGACCGGCTCCGCGGCCCGTCCGCTGCCGCCACCGGCCAGCGCCATCCGCAGGTCGGCGGACACGATGCCGCCCACCCCGGTCGCGAGCGCCCGCTCCAGGACCACGAGCCGCTTGACCCGGCCGTCGCTGCCGAGCGCCTCGCGCACCGCGGCCGACGGGAACGGCCGGAACGTGCTGATGCCGAGGATGCCGATGCGCATGCCGTCGCCGCGCAGCTCGTCCACGGTGTCCTTGATCGTGCCGAGCACCGAGCCCAGCGCCACGACCACGGTGTCGGCGTCCTCGAGGCGGTAACCGCGGACCAGGCCGCCGGAATCGCGGCCGAACGTCTTGGTGAACTCCGCCACGACCTCCGGGATGAGCGTGAGGGCCTGCGACTGGCGCGCGTGCGCCAGGTAGCGGACCTCGGTGAACGCCTCCGGGCCGACCATCGCGCCGATCGACACCGGAGCGGCCGGGTCCAGCACCTGGCGCGGCTCGTACCCCGGCAGGAAGTTGTCCACCTGGTCCGGGCTGGGGATGTCGGCGCGCTCGTAGGCGTGCGTGAGCAGGAAGCCGTCCATGCACACCATGACCGGGACGGATAGGTCCTCGGCGATGCGGAACGCCTGGATGTGCAGGTCGAGCGCTTCCTGGCTGGTCTCGGCGTAGAGCTGAATCCAGCCGGCGTCGCGCTGGGACATGGCGTCGCTGTGGTCGTTCCAGATGTTGATCGGCGCGCCGATGGCCCGGTTCGCGACGGTCATCACGATCGGCAGGCCGAGCCCGGCCGCGTTGTAGACCGCTTCGGACATGTACAGCAGACCCTGGCTGGCGGTCGCGGTGTAGGCGCGGGCCCCCGCCGCGGAGGCGCCGATCGCCACCGACATCGCGGCGAACTCCGACTCCACGTTCAGGAACTCGCAGGGCCGGAGCTGGCCCGCCTTCACCTTGGCGCCGAGCGCCTCGACGATGTGGGTCTGCGGCGTGATCGGGTACGCGCAGATCACCTCCGGGCGGCACATGGCCACGGCGTCGGCGACCGCCCGCGAGCCCTCAATCTGCCTGAGCATGCCTTCACCCTTCCTGTACGCCGGCGTGGTGACCGGCGGTCCGGCGTTCGTCGTCAACAAAGCGGTAGGCCGCCTCGGCCGCGGCGGCGTTGCCTTCGGCGATCGCGCCGGAGAACCGTTCCCGGATCGCGGCCACGACCGATTCCAGCCGGACCTGCCCCGTCAGGGCGGCGAAGCCGCCGAGCAGCGGGGCGCCGGGCATCGGCCGGCCCATGTGTTCCAGGGCCAGTTGCGTCGCCGGGACCACCAGCAGGCGTTCGGCGGCCATGCGCGCCGCGTACTCGTCCAGCCCCAGCTCGCCGAACTCGCGCGTGGAGTTGACGAGCATGTAGCCGTCGGCCGCGAGGCCGTCCAGCAGGCCGGGCTGATGCAGCAGCGTCAGATCCTGGATGATCAGCGCGTCCGGCTCGGCCACCGGTTCGTGGGTGCGGATGGGCTCGTCGCTGATCCGGCAGAACGAGACCACCGGGGCACCCATCCGCTCCGAGCCGAAGCTGGGGAACGCCTGCGTGTGGCGGTCTTCGGTGAAGCCCGCCACGGACAGCAGCTCGGCTGCCGTCACGACGCCCTGGCCGCCGCGCCCGTGGATTCGTACCTGGAACATGCGCCGTCTCCCGTCGTCGTCAGCAGCCCCATCTCACTGCGTGTGACCTGGGCGTCGGCAGGGACGAAAGACCCGGACCCGCGTGTCCTACGCCCGTGGAAGGCCGCGCGCCGCCGCGCGAAGGTAGAAGAGCGGAACTAGAAGGCATCCGGGAGAGGTGAGACCGTCATGACAAGCGGAGAGGGCGCTTCCCGGGTCACGGCCACCACGCTGGCGAACCACCACTTCCTGCGCGGCATGCCCCGTGAGCTGGTCGCCGAGCTGGTCCCGGCCGCGCGCCTGGTGTCCATGCCGGCGGGCCGGCGGATCTTCGAGGACGGCGGGATCGCTCAGGGTTTCTGGCTCATCCGGTCCGGCTCGGTGGCCCTGGACCTGCAGGTACCCGGTGAGGGACAGCTCGTCATCGAGACCCTGGGGATGGGCGAGGTGCTCGGCTGGTCGTGGCAGCTGCCGCGGTACCGGTGGGCCCTCGGCGCCGTGGCGGTCCAGCCCACCGAGGCGTTCCAGTTCGACGGGCCGGCGGTGCACGCGCTCTGCGACGCCGATCCGCGGCTCGGCTACGAGCTCACCCGCCGGTTCCTTGACGTCGCGTCCAACCGGCTGCAGGCCACCAGGAACCGCCTGCTCGACCGCTACGTTCCCGCTCGTCCGTGGCCGTGAAAACCGTGGGCCGTGAAAACCCTGGCCGTGAAGACCGCGGCCGTATGTAAGTGAGGAGTAGTCACGTGACTACCAGAATCGGAATCAACGGCTTCGGCCGGATCGGGCGCTCGTTCCTGCGCCGCGCGGCTCAGGGGTCCGACCTCGAAGTCGTGGCCATCAACGACATCACCGACCCCCGGACGCTGGCGCACCTGCTGGACTTCGACTCCACGTTCGGCCGGTTCGGGCGCAGCGTCGGCTACACCGACGACTCGATCACGGTGGACGGCCGTCCCATCGCGGTGCTGAGCCAGCGGGACCCGGCCGACATCGACTGGGGCGGGTTCGGTGCCGACGTCGTGATCGAGTCCACCGGAAAGTTCCGCGGCCGTGACCAGGCCGCGCTCCACCTCAAGGGTGGCGCCAAGAAGGTGCTGATCTCCGCGCCGGGCAAGGGCGCCGACGTCACGATCGTGATCGGCGTCAACGGCGGCGCCTACGACCCGCAGCAGCACGACGTGATCTCGAACGCGTCCTGCACGACCAACTGTGTCGCCCCGATGGCCAAGGTCCTGAACGACGCGTTCGGCCTCGACCGTGCGTTCATGACGACGATCCACGCCTACACCGGTGACCAGATGCTGCTGGACGGCCCGCACAAGGATCTGCGCCGCGCCCGTTCGGCGGCGACCAGCGTCGTGCCGACGACCACGGGTGCCGCCCGCGCGACCGGCGAGGTCATTCCCGCGCTGGCCGGGAAGCTCGACGGCATATCGGTGCGCGTCCCGGTGGAAGACGGTTCGCTGACCGACCTCGCGGCGGTCCTGAACACCGAGGCCACCGTGGAACAGGTCAACGACGCCTTCCGGAGCGCGGCGGAGTCGGGCCCACTGGCCGGCCTGCTCAAGTACAGCACGGACTCGCTCGTCTCACGTGACGTCATCGGCGACCCGTCGTCGTGCATTTTCGACTCCGAGCTGACTCAGGCCGCGGGCACCTTGGTCAAGATTTTCGGCTGGTATGACAACGAATGGGGTTACACGTGCCGTCTCGCTGACCTGGCCGCCTTCGTCGGTGGCCAGCTCTGACCCGGTCCGGGCCCCTCGGTTAAGGAGAACAGGTCATGGCAAGCATGCCGATCGTGGTAGGCGCGGACGGCTCAGAACAGTCATCGTGCGCCGTGGAATGGGCGGCCCGTGAGGCCGTACGGCGCAAGGCCCCGCTGCGCATCGTGGCGGTGTCGGTGATGCCGTCCCGCATGCGCCCGCGCAATGCGAACCCGGCCACCGTCGCCGACATCCTGCACAAGATCTCCGCCCGGACCCTGGCGGCGGCCCTGACCCGCGCGCGGGACATCGCGCCGGGGCTGCTCATCGACGCCGACCTGGTGAGCGGGGCACCCGCGCAGACGCTCACCGCCTGCGCCACCGGGGCGTCGATGCTGGTCGTCGGGGCCCGCGGCGCGGGCGGCTTCACCGCCATGGTGCTCGGCTCGGTGAGCCGCTACGTCGCCATGCACGCGTTCTGCCCGGTCGTGGTCGCCCACGAGGACAGCATGGCCGTGCACCGTGAGGTCGTGGTCGGAGTCGGCGACCCGGCCGACGCCGCCGAGAGCCTCGGGTTCGCCTTCGAGGAGGCGTCCATGCGCGGTGCCCGGCTGCTGGCCGTGCACGCCCTGGGCCGCTACCCAGCCTCCTCGGGGTGGGACACCGAGGACCTGAAGCTGGCCGGGTGGCTGCACGCCGCGCCGAGCCTGGATGACGCCGGTGACGCCGCTGATCCGCCCGACGAGTCGGCCGCCGCGGCCGAGCTCGCCCAGGTTCTGGACGGCTGGCGGGACAAGTACCCGGAGGTCAGCGTCGGCCACGAGGTCGTCCGCGGTCATCCCGGCCGCGTGCTGGCCAGCTACTCCGCGCGCGCCGATCTCGTGGTGATCGGCCGGCACGATGACAGCGCGGGCATCGCCGCGGGTATCGCCGGCGTCGGCTCGATCCAGCACCCGGTGCTGAACCACGCGCACGGCCCCATCGCCATCATCCCGTCCACCCACTGAGGAACGTCACTGGGCGCCCCCGCCGGCCCTTCCCGGCCGCCGGGGCGCCCTTTGGCGCGTACGGGCGCTGCCGGGCGCCCTCGCCGGGCGCCCAGCAGGGCTCAGGAGGCCGGCACGTGCCCGATCGGGCCGGCGGCGAAGGCGAGCGCCTCGCCCCACGACTTGGCGCGCTCGGCTTCGTCCTCGAGTAGCGCGTTCTGCTTGCTGACCAGGAAGCTCTCCGCGGGGACGACCAGGTGGTAACCGTGCCGGCGGAGCCGGTGCGCGATGCCGCCGCTCGCGTGCCCGGTGAGGATCGGGGACCCGTCCAGCCGGGTGTCGAACGCGGCGGCGGGTATGGCCTGTACGGATCCGAGGTCGTGCAGCCAGTCGCGCATGCCCGGGCCGGCGGCGTCCGGCTCCAGGCTGAGCCCGCTGCCCGCCTTCATGGCCACCTCGGCGGCCATCCGGCGGGTCGAGCCGCTCGTCATACCGTGCACGTGGGTCGGGCCGCCCGCCACGAGGAGGTCGGTGTGGATGGCCATCTCGGGCGTGGCTCGGCTCACCGGTACGACGGTCACGTCACACGCCTTGTCCCGCAGGCCCGCCGCAATGCTGTTGGCGACGATGTGAGTATTTCCGTACAGGGACTCGTACACGATCAGCGCTCGCATGATGGCGCCTCCCTGAGTATCGTTCAATGATTTTCCCCCATCGCATCTGGGGCCGCGGCTCCCGCCAAGGTGCCAACGGCCCTCAGGACCGGGACCATCGCCCACCCAGGGGCACCGGGCAAGCGCCGCGCGTGAACGCCGTCGGCCGCTGGGCGCGCGGGGGCGTCCCCGGGCGCTGCCTCCCTGCTCACTGAATGGCCAGCCGTCAGCCGGAGCGCCAGCTTCGGGCACAGCCGGGCGGCCTCGGCGGCCTCGTCCTGCAGGGCCGGTGGCACGTCACCGTGGATGATGGGGAAGCCCCAGTCGTCGAGCGTGATCAATCCGGGTAGCAGTTCGGCACAGATGCCCCGGCCGTCACAGGCGATCGGGTCCACCCTGAGCCGGGCGCGGCCTGAGGTTGACACGGGGAGTGTCATGACCGCACCGGGCCCGGCACCGGCAGCAGGCGTGCCGTGCTGGCGGCCCGGCACCAGCCACGTGCGTGCCCGGCCGTCTCGGCCGCGAACACGTCCAGGGCGCTACCGATCATGCGGGCCGCACCGTCCGGATGCCGGCAGGCGCCCCGCCCGGTCACCTGGCCGAGCCAGCGCCGGACCATGCCCAGCTCAGCGGATTGCCCGGCGGCGACCCTGGCGAGCTGGCCCGCGATGGCGTCCAGGCCGAACACGCAGGGACCGCATTGCCCGGCCGACTCGGCGGCCAGGTAGCGGGCGAGCCGGGCGGTCTCGGCCAGACCGCACAGGCTTCCCGGCAGCGCGGCGATCAGCCCGGCGCCGGGACTGGCCCCCAGCCCGGCGAGGCCTGCCGCCGAGAACGGCCGCGCCGCCGCCTGGGCCGCGTCCACCCACGTACCGAAGTAGCCGCCGACGAGGAAGGCGGTCAGCGGCTCGCGGGCCCCGCCTGCCCGGTCGATCAGCTCGCTGACCGGGGTGCCGATCGCGATCTCGTACACCCCCGGCCGCTGGACCGCTCCGGCCACGGTCATCAGCATGGAACCGGGCTCCGCCGATGTACCGGCTGAACGGAACCACCCCGCGCCGTACCGGGCGATGAGCGCGAGGTGGGCCAGCGTCTCGACGTTCTGGACGAGTACGGGCCGGCCGGACCGGCGGCCCGGCCCGCCCGGCGCTCCCGGCCGGGCGGCCCCGGATCGGGGTGACCGGCCCGTGGGGCGTGCGTCACCGCGCTCCACCCAGCTCACGACGGCGCTGGCCTCCCCGGCGACGAACCCGGCGGCCGCCTTCACCACCCGGACCCGGACATGGTCACCGCCTAGCCTCCGGCCCCGCGCCGCGTTCCGGCGTTCGGCGGCGGCCTCGGTGACGGCGCCGGCCACGTCCCGGTGCGCGACGACCACGGCCTCGTGGGCGCCGATGAGCCCGGCCGCGTACACGGCCCCATCCAGCACGAGATGCGGAGCCGACGCGAGCAGCGCCCTGTCCTTGCCGCTGGCCGGCTCGCCCTCGGTGCCGTTCGCGATCACGAGCGGCGTACGCCCGGCCGCAGCCGTCCGCACGGCGCGGAGCTTCGCTGCCGTGGGGAACGCCGCGCCGCCCCGTCCGGTCAGCCCGGCCCGCTCCACCTCGCCGATGAGCTCCCACCGATCCGCGCCGGCGCAGGCCGGCAGGAGGCCGTGGCGCGCCAGATGCCCGGCCAGGCCGGGGGAGCCGGCGGCCAGTAGCCGGCGGAGACCGGCCGCGCCTCCCTCAGCGGGTCCAGCGGCGCCTCCCTCAGACGGGCCGGCGGCGCCTCCCCTAGCGGGTGCGGCCGTGCCGCCCTCAGCGGGTGACATCGGCGTACCTGCGATCGGTGCCGGGTGCCGCCGCGCGGGGCGGCCGGCCATGGTTCCGGCGGAGCCGCCACGCGCCCCGGAGCCGCGCGAGGACGGCCGTCGCCACTGCGGCCGCTGACCCCCATTCGATCGCCGCGACCCACGCGACGCGCAGATCGTTCCCGGCGGTGAGCGAGTGCAGGAACGCCGCCGGCCAGGCCAGGTAAGCGAGCCAGTGGACGGCCCGCCACGATCGGAAGCCGAGCCGCCCGCGCAGAACGCTCGTCAGCAGGACGGCACCGGCACAGTCGACCGCGAGCGTGCCGAGGCCGATGGCCAGCGTCCGGTAGGGCGACAGGAACGGTGCGACCGTGGCGGCCCAGCCGAGCCGCACGTACGGGTCGAGAATCGCGGTCACCACGTGCAGCCCCAGCAGGGCGACCGCGAACAGGGCCAGCGTCCGGTGCAGTTCGGCGACCGCGAAACGCGGCCAGCGCCGGGGCGTAGCGCCCGTTCGTGCCGCCACGCCCATGACCATCACGGCCGTGAAGAGGACCAGCAGCACGAGGCCACTGCCACGGGAGACGAACCAGAGTCCTGGTGAGCCGGTCACGGTGGCGGCGCTAGGCACGGTGATTCTCCTGGCCGGCCGATCCGGCCTCCGGGTGGTTCTCCGTGCCGATCGTGCCGGAGCGGGCGCCGATCAGGTCGGCCAGCCGCCGGGAAGCGGGCAGCACGCCGCCTTCGGCCGCGGGCCAGCCGTTCAGGCGGTAGACCGTGTCGTCGTGGGTGACCAGCCGGGCGGGCAGGCCCCGGGCCGACAGCCAGGCCTCGGCACGACCGCCGGCCACGATGGCGGCGGTGGCCGCGGCGTTCGCCAGGGCGCAGCTGGACGCGGCGACGCTCACCGTCCGCCACGGCCCCCGCGCTGGCCGGCCGGTGCGCGGGTCCACGATATGGTGCACGGGCCGCCCGTGCTGCTGCCACTGCCGGGTGGTCACCGAGGACGTGGCCACGGCTCCCGCCACCAGCCGGACGAGCTGGCGCGCTCCACCCGCGCCGGCCCTCGTCCGGGCCCCGGTGCTGGCCGGTGCGCCGGAGGAATCGGCCACCATGATCGGCCAGCCGCCGCCCGGCGGCTCGCCCGCGACGGCGATGTCGCCACCCAGGCTGACCAGGACGCCACCCCCGCCGGCCGCACGCCACGCGGTGGCGGCGGCACGATCTGAGCCGAGTCCCTTCGCGGTCGCCCCGAGGTCGAGACAAACCCCGGACGGCACCATCAGCCGGGTACCCCCCAGGCGGACCGACTCCCACCCCGGGATCGGCGCCGGCCGGGGACCGCCGCTGTCCCTGCTCCGCACGGGCGGCGGCGGTGGTGGCTCGGTGGCGCCCGATTCGGCGCAGATGGCCGCGAAGTCGCGGTCGTAGCCGAGGCGGATGACGGCCGCACCGACCGTGGGATCGACCAGGCCGCCGGTCCAGCGCGCGGCCGCCAGCGCTACCCCCACCGTCTCGGCGAGGCCGGGGCTGACCTGGTGGCTCCCGCCGCCGGCCTGGTGGATGCGGGAGATCTCCGAGTCGCTGCGGAACCGGCTGGCCGTGCGGTCGAGCCGGTCCAGTTCCGCGTCGACCGCGCCTAGCGCCGCGGCCAGATGGTGTGCGGGCCAGACGGCGACCCGGACGTTGGTGCCGAGGGCATCACGCTCGGCGACGGCCGCCACGTCCGTCCCGATTCCGACGGGGGCCCATCCGCCGCTGACCGCGACGTGTGACAGGCCTGGGCCCAGGAATGGCAGGCCGGCGATCGATCCGGGCGGTGCCGGGGCGCGCATCAGTTGTCCCCGGAGCTGACGGGCTGCGTCACGTAGACGACCGCCGGGCCGGAACCGGCCGCGCCCGAGCGGCACGTCGTGACCGGCGCCTGCCTGGTGACGCCCGAACCGCCGGACGTGGCGACCGGCACGGTGATGCAGGACTTATGGGTTCCTGACGCCGCCGTGCCCGCCGTGCCCGCCGGGCTGGCCGGCCCGGCCGTGGATGCCGTGCTGGTGGCCAGGCTGCCGCGGGCCAGGTACCCGGTCGTCACGGCCGTCGCGGCGATCAGCGCGGCGGCGGTCCAGTTGGACACGTGGCGGACCCGCCGCAAGCCGTCCCGGCGCCCCGGCGGGGACCAGACGGCCCCGGGAACCACAAATGGCTCGTTCTCCCGGGGCGGCTCGTCTGCCTCGTCCGCCCCGGGCAGCCTGCGCCACTCGAGCGGGCCCTGCGGATCCTGCGGCTCTTGATTCATTGGTGTGCTCCTGGCCGGAATGGTGGACAGGCCCAGGATGCGTGCGCACCGGTGAGGTGGCCGTGAGAGAACCATGTGAGGCGTTCTCATTTTCGGGCCCGGCTGCCGCCCGGCCGGAACCTCTCATGGTTTTCTCATCAGGGCCTTCATAGCCTGCGGATATGCGGGTACTCGTGGTCGAGGACGAAGTCCGGATGGCCAGCCTGCTGAAGCGCGGGCTGGAGGAAGAAGGCCACGCGGTCGACATCGCCCAGGACGGCCCGGAGGGCCTGTGGCTGGCGACCGAGAACCCGTACGGAGCGATCGTCCTCGACGTCATGCTGCCCGGCTACGACGGGTTCGAGCTGTGCCGGCGGCTCAGGAAAGCCGGGAAATGGATGCCGGTGCTGATGCTCACGGCCCGCGACAGCGTGGGGGACCGGGTCCGCGGGCTGGATGTGGGTGCCGATGACTACCTGGTTAAGCCGTTCAGCCTGCTGGAACTCGCCGCACGGCTGCGCGCCCTGTCCCGCCGCGGCGACCGGTCACGGCCCGTGGTCCTGGCCGAGGGAGACCTGAAGCTGGACCCGGCGGCCAAACGGGCGTGGCGCGGCGGCACCGAACTGCACCTGTCCCCGAAGGAGTTCGCGCTGCTGGAGCTGTTCCTGCGGCACCCGGGCCACGTGCTCACCCGCTCGCAGGTCATCGCGGACGTCTGGGACTTCGCCTACGACGGCGGATCGAACGTCGTCGACCAGTATGTGAACTACCTGCGCCGCAAGATCGACACACCGTTCGGCCGGCACGACATCGAAACGGTCCGCGGCATGGGTTACCGGCTCCGCCAGGCTGAGCCGGGAGACTGAGGTGCCCATCCGGCTTCGTCTCGCGCTGGCCTTCGCGGCGGCCACGGCGATCGCGTTCGCCCTCGGGAGCTGGCTGTTCATCAGCGCCCTGTCCGCGGCGCAGCTGGGCACGATCGACTCCCAGCTCGCGGTGCAGCTCACCCAGGCGGCCGGGTATCTCCCCGCCGGCCATCCGGGCACGTCCCCGGCGGCCGTCAGCCCGGCCCCGGGCGAGTACGTGGTCCAGGTCGTCGACGCCGCGAATCAGGTCCGCGGCGCGAGCCGGGACGCGGGCGCCACGTCCTTGCTGACCGCTGCCGAACTGAGCCAGGCGCGGCACGGCCGGATCACCGTGACCAGGCTGCTGGACGAGGAGAACGAGCGGATCACCGCCGCGCCGCTGGCCGGGCATCCCGGGTGGGCCGCCGTGGCCGGCGTCTCCCTGGAAACGTTCGAAGCCACCCAGGGCCAGGCGGCCCGCGAACTGGTCATCGGGGGTGCCGTCGCCGTCGCCGTGGCCGGGCTCGGGGCCTACTGGCTGGCCCGCTCCGCCCTGTCGCCGGTCGAGCGCCTCCGCCGGCAGGTGGCCGCGTTCTCGGAGCGGGACGACGAGGGGGCAGGCGTTGAGATCCCGCGGACCGGGGACGAGATCGCCGCCCTGGCCGGGACGATGAACGACCTGCTCGGCCGGCTGCAGCGGGCGCTGGCCCGGCAGCGCGGGTTCGTCGCCGACGCCAGCCACGAGCTGCGCACGCCGTTCGCGGTGCTGCGCGGTGAACTGGAGCTGGCCGGACGTCCGGGGCGGACCCGCGAGGAGCTGGCCGCCGCCGTGCAGAGCGCGGCCGAAGAGGCCGCCCGGCTGGCGCGTATCACCGACGATCTGCTGTTGCTCGCGCGCAGCGACGAGGACCGGCTCACGGTCCGGCTCGAACCGTCGGATATCGGTTCCCTGCTTACCCGCAGCGCCGAGCGGGCCGGTTCCCGCTTCACGGCCGCGGGCCTCAGCTACCGTATCGACGTCCCGGCCGGCCTGCGCGCCGAGGTTGACCCGGACCGGATCCGCCAGGCGATCGACAATCTGCTCGGCAACGCTGCCCGGTTCGCGCCGGCCGGCTCCGCGGTCGTGGTCACGGCCCGGGCTGCGGGCTCCGCCCTGGAGATCGAGGTCGCCGACGCCGGGCCCGGTTTCCCCGCCGACTTCCTGCCGCACGCGTTCGAGCGGTTCCGCCGTCCCGATGGCGGCCGGGCCCGCAGCGACGGTGGCGCGGGCCTCGGCCTCGCCATCGTGCAGGCCATCGCCGCCGCGCACGGCGGATCGGCCACGGCCGCGAACGGTCCCAGCGGCGGCGCGGCCGTGCGGCTGTGCCTCCCGCACGCTCTCGCCCCGCTGTCCCCGGCCGCAACGCCGCCTGCGCCGAGACCGCCATAGCCCAGACTTCCGTAAATGCCGCCGGCCCGGGTGGGCAGGACGTCTTTGTCCCGTCCACCCGGGCCGGCCGGGCTTGCCCGTCAGGCGGGCGTTCCGATGGGGCTATCGATCACCCGCGGACCCGGCCGGGTGCCGTTCGGGTGTGACCGGCCCTTCCGGCTGCTCCGGCTTCCCGGGTGCCGCCGAACCGCCGGACGATGCGTTCCACGACCGCCACACCAGGCGGTGCACCGGGATCAGGCGCGGGATGTCGCGCAGGCCCGGGATGAACGGCACCAGCAGGAGCAGGATCGTGGCCACGCCGGTCAGGTAGATCGCGATGAGGTCCACGTTGGTCGAGTTGTCAAAACCGGGCACGTGGTACCAGAGCTGATACAGCCACAGCCACGGCTGGCCGGGGTAACTGCCGGTCTCGTTCATCACGCCCCACTGGTCACCGGTCAGGTGATCAGCCGTGGCCACGTTGGCGTAGTAGGCCCCGTCCTCCAGGAACAGCAGCGGCTTGGTGAAGTCGGTCCCGTAGAACGGCTGCTGCGCGGACAGGTCGGCGTCGATGGCGCCGCTGCGCGCCAGCGTGAGCTCGGTGGCCAGCAGCGCGGGCACCGGGCCGTCGTTGGCCTTCGGGACCACCGGGGCCCCGTTGACGAACTTGACCTTGGTCACGGCGGTCCCGTAGGCCGTCGCCCACTTCACCTGCTGGGCCGCTGAGGCCGCGTTGTAGGTGGCCAGGGCGGACGCCAGGGCCGGGTCGGTCGGCGCGGTCTTGGACAGCGGGCCGAGCACGAACGTCTGCGCCGCGTCGATGTTCTGCCGGACGCCGGCCACGTCCGCCGGGGCGAACAGGATCTGCTGCGGCGTGCCGTTGTTGTTGTACGGCGGCCCGTAGGTCGCGGTCAGGCTGGTGCCGCCCAGCTCGGTTGCGGCGGTGGCCAGGAAGTCGTTCGGGGCGACCTGCACCCAGCTCCGCACGGTGAGCGGGGGGTCGTTCGGTGAGGACAGCACGGCGGCCAGGCCGAAGGTCAGGGCCAGCACGACCACGGAGGCGATCGTGCCCTCCTTCAGGATGTCGTACCGCCGGTTCGGCCCGCGCCAGGCGGCCGAGTCCGCGATCCGGGCGGCGCGGCGGGCGGCCAGCCCGCGCGGCCGGCTGACGGGAAGCGGGTGGCTCACGCCGCGCACCCGGACCAGCAGCACGTGCGCGCCGATGATGGCGACCAGGACGATGGGGATGAGGACGATGTGCCACATCAGCATCTGGCCGAAGTTCATCAGGTTGAAGAACGCCCCGACGCCGACCGCGTTGAAGGCGTCCTTGCCGTTCGTGGCGATCCACTGGGAGTCGAAGTTCTGCTGCGACAGATAGCCGGTGAACGCCTCGACGACCGAGGCCACGAACGCCACCACGCCGGTGATCCAGGTGAGCGCGCGGCGCCCGCGCCAGGCGGCCATCCAGAACTTGCCCCACAGGTGGATGACCAGGAAGGCCATGAACAGCTCGACGCTCCACAGGTGCAGGCTGTTGAAGAAGTGACCGACCGGGTTGGTGTGCCACCAGTCCGGGCCGCCCAGGGCGATCGCGAACCCGCTGACGATGACGATGCCCAGCGCGGCCAGCGAGGCCACGCCGAACACGTAGATCCAGGACCGCACGTAGGCGGGCTGGCGGTCGGGCAGGAGCTTGCCGGGCGGCAGTGTCCGCAGTCCAAAGTTGCGCACCCGGGCCGTCCACATCTTGTCGTCCGGTCCGGGCTCGGGGGACGCGCTGGCGGCCGTGGAGCCGTCCGCGAGGCCGTCGGCGGAGGCCGTGCCCTCGGCTCCCGTACCGTCGGCCGGTTCAACTGCGGCGTCGCCTGGTATGTCCTTCCCGCCGTGCGGGAAGGGCAGCAGCAGCGCCGCGCCGAAGATGACGACCATGACGGCGATCAGGACAAGGTTCGCCACCGATATCTGGAAGATCGACCAGTGCACGTAGCTGCCCGGCGAGTTCAAATCGATCGCGGCAGGCGGATGCCCCGCGAACGCCACTACTCTCATCAGATGCTCCGGCTGGAAGGCGGGACAGACCCGCGCGGAAACAGTTATGGAGTGAGCTTCCGCCCGGGTGCCATAGGCGATCTAGGGAGCTGAGTCACCAGCTATGCGGGACTTTCGTCCCGTTGCCCGGGCCCGAAATGAGATCGGTTGCTCTGACCTGGAACGGGGACTTTAGTCCTTTTACCCGGGCCCGGTATGAGATCGGTTGCTCTGACCTGGATGGGGACTTTGGGCCGGAAGATTACGGCCGTTCTTCCTGTGACGGCCGCGACCGGGCCGTGCTGCGCTAGCCAGTGAGGGCGTTCCGCCCCGGTGGCCTGTTCCCGCCGGCCTGCACCGGCTCATCCGGTGCGGGAGCGGGAACGCCGGCTCCGCGACATCTGGGGTGGTGGGATCAATGGCTCGGCAGATCGACCCGTGGCTCGGCGGACCGCAGACGGCGGTGCTGGAGGAGAACCTGCTGGCGGTACAGACACGCCTGCAGCGGCTGGACGTCAGGCTGTCGGAGATGGAGGCGCGGCTCGGGCGGATGGCCCGGGTGGCCACCGAGGCCAAGGCGGCCGCAGACGAGGCGCGGGAGCAGAACCAGCAGCTCGAGGAGCAGCTGTCCGGGGTCGCTGCCGCCCTCCTCATGCTCGCCGACCAGCTCGGCGCCCCCGGCCCCGTCCAGGCCGCCCCCGGCCCCGCCCAGGCCGCCGCCGTCGCCCGCAAGGCCATGGAACTCCTGACGGAGTTGTCCGTCTGAGAATCCCTTTCGCCGAAATGGGGAGCGTTCTCAGCCGTATGTATTCGCTGAGAAGGCTCCCCATAAGTGTCTGGCTGAACCCGCCGTATCAGGCCACCGAGGGAGCGGGAACGCCCTGGACGACCGGGACCTTGCGGTGCGGTTCCCGCTCCGCGGTCTTCAGGCCGATGCTGACCGTGAGGATGCCGTTGTGGCAGCCGGCCGTCACGTCGTTGTCGTCGGCTTCAGCGGGCAGCGGGATCGTGCGGGTGAAGCGGCCGTACCGGAATTCCGAATGGTGCTTGCCCTCGGACTCGTCGGCCCGCTCGGCCCTGATGGTCAGGAAGCCGGGCCCGACGGTGACCTCGACGCCCTTTTCCGGGTCGAAGCCCGGCACTTCAGCGCGTACCACGTAGCGGCCGTCGGCCACGTAGTCCTCGACCCTGATCGGCTGGGCCAGGTAGGGCCGGAGCGTGTTGAACGGGGATTCCAGCCAGTCGAGCAGTTCGGGGACCGCGTTCCTGTGGTCCCGGTGCAGCAGCGTGCTCATCACATTCACCTTTTCCTGTCGCTGCGTTGTAGCCCCATCAGATGGCGGCCGCCAGCGGGCCGGTAGGGACCAAGGCCCGTGCTGCGGTCTCCGTTTGCCGGCTGCCGCCGAGCCGGACGATCTGGTCGACTTCCGCCGCATCGACCGGCCGGTGCGTGATGAGCAGGCGGGTCCGCCCCTCGGTCGCGGCCAGCAGGTCGTGGGTCAGTTCGCGGGCCGTGTCGTCGTCGAGATGCTCGGCGGGCTCGTCCAGGATGACGACCGGGAAGTCGGCGAGCAGGACCCGGGCCAGGGCGAGCCGTTGCCGCTGGCCGCCGGATAGCTGTGCCCCGTGCTCGCCGACCGGGGTGGCGAGCCCGGCGGGCAGCGTGTCCACCCAGTCCAGCAGGCGCGCCCGGGCCAGCGCGTCGCGCAGTTCACCCGGGCTCGCGTCCGGGCGGGCCAGCCGCAGGTTCGCCTCGAGGGTGGAGTCGAAGATGTGCGCGTCCTGCGCGCACAGGCCGACCACGCGCCGCACGGTGGCGGACTCCAGCGCCATGATGTCGGTGCCGCCGAGCGTGACCCTCCCCGCCGCCGGGTCGAGGAACCGCAGCAGCACCATGGCCAGCGTCGTCTTGCCGCAGCCGCTCGGCCCGGTCACGGCGACCCGCTGCCCGGCCGGGACGTCCAGGTCCAGGCCGCTCAGTACGTCCGGGCCGTCCGCCTCCCACCGTGCGGTCAGCCCCCGGATCCGAAGATCGTAGGGCGGCTGCGGGACCGGGGCGGGCGACGCGGGCTCGGTCACCGGATCGGGCTGGGCCAGCACGCCGGCGACCCGCGCCGCGGCGGACCGCAGCCGCGGCATCTCCTGGGCCGCGGGCGCGAGACCGGAGAACACCTCGTGCGCCGCGAGGGGGATCAGCACGACGACGGCGAGGGTCACCGCGCTCAGCGCGCCGGACCGGACGGCCGGCACGCCCAGCACCAGGGCGCCCCAGACGGCGGTTCCGGCCGCGATCAGGCCGACGGCCGCGCCGCAGCCTTTGGCGTATGCCGAACGGGCCTCACCGCGAGCCACCCTGCGATCGGCCTCACCCACCTCGCGCAGGGCGCGCCCGGCCGCACCGAAGGCCGACAGCTCGCCGGCCCCGCGCAGCAGGTCCAGGCTGGCCGCGGCGAGTTCGCCACGGTGCGGTGCGATCTGGCGCTCGGCCCGCCGGGCCATGCCGAGGGCGAGCGCGGGGGCCAGGAGGGCCGCGCCGAGCAGGCTGACCGCGAGGACCAGGCCGGCACTGGGCAGCAGCGCGGCGGAGACGGCGACGGCCCCGGCGCCGGCCGCCGCGGCCACGGCGTAGGGCAGCCGGACCCGGAGCCACCGGTCGGCCAGGGAGTCGATGTCGGTGACCAGCCGGCTGAGCAGATCACCGGAGCGGAACGCGGCGAGCCCGGCCGGGGCGAGGCGCTCCAGCCGGTCGTAGGCCGTCATCCGCAGCCGGGCCAGGATGCGCAGCGCGGCGTCGTGGCTGGCCAGTCGTTCGGTGTAGCGGAATACGCTGCGCCCGATGGCGAAGGTCTGCACCGCGGTGACCGCCACCATCAGGTACAGCACGGGCGGCTGCTGCGCGGCGCGGGAGATCAGCCACGCCGACGTGGCCAGCAGCCCGATCGAGCAGACCGCGGCCAGCGTCCCCAGCAGGCCCGCCAGCGTGAGCCGGCGCCCCGTCCGGGCCCGGTCGTCCGCATCGCCCCCGTCTCCGGGATCGGCGCCGGCCTTCCGCAGCGGCGGCGGTTGGGCCGGCCCGGCGGGCGGAACCGGCGAGTCTGGCGCGGCGGGTGCCAGTGCAGCGGCCGGCGGGGCCGCTATCCCGCTCAGGGCCGTGATCCGGTCCGCGATGGCGAGCACGGCGGGGCGGTGCGCGGCGATCAGGATGGCCCGGCCGGCCGCGGCCTCGGCCCGCAGGGTGGCCAGCACGCGCGCCTCGGTGCCGGCGTCCAGCCCGGCGGTCGGCTCGTCGAGCAGCAGCACGG
>PLRW01000059.1 GCA_003164955.1 Actinomycetota bacterium | reverse complement strand
GCCCGGTTCGCTGGGCCGGTAACGAACGCCTCGCCGTAACCCGCGCCTGGTACCCGCCGACAGCACCGGCCGCTCACCCAGGCCTTCGGCCTGGGGTCGCTGGGCCGGTAACGAACCGCTCGCCGTGACTGTGCTGGCCCGGGGAGGCGCCCCCCGGAACCCCCGCTGCGCTCCGCGCCCCGCGGAGGTGCTTCGCCGGCACACTGATCGCTCACCCGGGCCTCCGGCCTGGGTTCGCTGGGCCGGTAACGAGCGCCTCGCCGTAACCCTTGCTCCGCGGGGGGCCCCGGCCTGCGGGCGGCCCGGCCCGGTTCGTGGCCGAACCTGCTCGTGGCCGGCGCAATTCCCGGGACGGGGTCATTTCCCTTGACAGGGCCATCGATGCATGGCTCTATTGTGCTAGGAACCTAGATGAATAGAGGGCTACGTGATCGAGTTCCACCTGGACTCCCGTTCCGGTGTCGCGCCGTACATGCAGCTGATCCACCAGGTGCGGCACGCGCTGCGGCTGGGCCTGCTGCTCCACGGGGAGCAGCTCCCCACGGTGAAGGAAGTCGCCACGGGCCTGGCTATCAACCCGAACACCGTGCTCAAGGCCTACCGCGAGCTGGAGTATCAGGGGCTGGTCGCCGCCCGGCCCGGGCGCGGGACATTCGTGACCGGGACCCTCAACGGGGGGTCCCTGGCCGCGCATGAACCGCTGCGCCGGGAGCTGCGGCGCTGGATCGGCAAGGCGCGCACCGCCGGGATGGACGAGGAGAGCATCGAGGCTCTCATCCTGAGCACCTTTCGTTCCGCCACCGAGGAGGACATAGCATGACCGCCCTAGATGCCAGCGGGCTGGGCAAGCGCTACCGGCAGCGGTGGGCGCTCAGCGACTGCACGCTGCAGATTCCCGAGGGACGGGTGGCCGGGCTGGTCGGCCCCAACGGGGCCGGTAAGACCACCCTGCTGCACCTGGCCGTCGGCCTGCTCGCGCCGAGCGCGGGCACGATCACGGTCCTCGGTGGCGAACCCGCCAGCGGCCCCGCCCAGCTGGCCAAGGTCGGCTTCGTGGCCCAGGACACCCCCGTGTACGCGGGCCTTTCTGTCGCGGACCATTTGCGCCTCGGGGCCCACCTGAACCCCGGCTGGGACGCCGGCTACGCGCAGCGCCGGATCGACCGGCTCGACCTCGACCCGGCTCAGCGGGCCGGCAAGCTGTCCGGAGGGCAGCGCGCCCAGCTCGCTCTCACCCTGGCCATCGCCAAACGCCCGCAACTGCTCATCCTGGACGAGCCGGTCGCGAGCCTCGACCCGCTGGCCCGCCGCGAATTCCTCCAGGACCTGATGGAGGCCGTGGCCGAGCAGGGGGCCAGTGTCATCCTTTCGTCTCACCTGGTCGCCGACCTGGAGCGGGTCTGCGACTACCTCATCGTCCTCGCGGCCTCACGGGTGCAGATCGCGGACGACGTCGACGCCCTGCTGGCCAGCCATCACCGGCTGATCGGCGGGCGCCGTGACCCGGCGTCGCTGCCGGGCGACCAGGAGGTCGTCCAGGCCAGCCACACCGACCGGCAGAGCACGATGATCGTGCGAACCTCTCAGCCCGTGCTCGACCCCGCCTGGACCGTCGAGCAGCTCAGTCTCGAAGACCTGGTGCTGGCGTACATGAGCCAGGCCGCCAACGGCCACCGCAGCACCCGTCCCACCCTGGAGGCACAGCGATGATCTGGCTAACCTGGCGTCAGTTCCGCACGCAGGCCGTCGCCGTGTGGGCCCTCGTGGCCGCCTTCGGCCTCCTGCTCCTGGTCACCGGGCCGCACCTGGTCACCCTGTACCGGGACAGCAGCTTCGCGGCCTGCCGCAGCAACTGCGGCCAGGCCGCCGGCAACTTCCTCAACCAGCTGGCCAACGACCCGCCGTACCACACGGTCTACCTGCTCGGGGCGCTGCTGATCATCCTGCTGCCCGCGGTGATCGGCCTGTTCTGGGGGGCGCCGCTGCTGGCCCGCGAGCTGGAGTCCGGCTCGTTCCGGCTGGCCTGGAACCAGAGCGTCACCCGGGAGCGCTGGCTGGCGGTCAAGCTCGGCGTTCTCGGCCTGGCCAGCATGGCCGTCGCCGGGCTGCTCAGCCTGATCCTGGGCTGGTGGGCCAGCCCCATCGACAACGCGGCCGGGCTCGCGGGCACGGGGGGCTTCCAGAGCCGCTTCTTTCCGTTGGACTTCGGCACCCGGGGGATCGCCCCCATCGGCTACGCGGCGTTCGCGTTCGTGCTCGGCGTGCTGGTGGGGCTGATGTTCCGGCGTACCGTCCTGGCCATGGGCATCACGCTGGCCGTCCTCGTTGCGGTCCAGATCGCCTTTCCGATGGTGGTCCGGCCGCACCTGATCACACCGGTCCGGGAGACGACCGCGCTCACCGCCGCCAACATCCAGGGCCTCGGGATAAACCAGGACGGCCAGCTCCAGAACGTATTCGCCCAGGCGCCCAGCGTTCCTGGCGCCTGGATCATCTCCAGCCAGGTCACCACCTCGTCCGGCTCGACGGCGCTCGGCACGGTCCCGCAGGCGTGCCAGTCTCAGCAGGGCCCCAATGCGTGTTTCAGCGCGCTCGCACAGAAGAACCTCAACCAGGCGGCCGTCTACCAGCCGGCCAACCGGTACTGGACCTTCCAGTGGATCGAGACCGGCATCTACCTGACCGTGGCCATCCTGCTGGCCTGGGGCTGCTTCTGGTGGGTCCGCCGGCGCCTGTCCTGAGAACGGCTATGGCGGGGAATGCCCTGCTTGCGCCGTCGCCGTCCCGGGACGGGGCTGCCTTCCGCGAGGCGGCCTTTCCCGGGACGCGGTCGCCGTTCTTCTACAGCGCTTCTACACTGGCCGGGTGGTTACCGATCGCCGTCTCATGACCTGGCTTACGGCCCCGGGCGCGCTCCGCGTCCCCGAGATCACCGTCTATTTCTGGGTGATCAAGGCCCTGTCCACGGCCATGGGCGAATCGACGTCCGACTATCTCGTGCACATCATGAACCCGGTGGCCGCCGTCGGCCTGGGCTTCGTGTTCTTCGCCGCCGCGCTGACCCTGCAGTTCTCCGTGCGCCGCTACATCGCGTGGACGTACTGGCTGGCCGTGGTCATGGTCGGGGTATTCGGCACGATGGCCGCGGACGTGCTGCACGTCGGCTTCGGCGTGCCGTACACCGCCTCCAGCCTCCTGTACGCCGTGGTGCTGGCGGCCGTGTTCATCATCTGGGGCCGGACCGAGAGGACCCTGTCGATCCACAGCGTCGATACCCCGCGCCGGGAGATCTTCTACTGGCTGGCCGTCGCGGCGACGTTCGCGATGGGCACGGCCCTCGGCGACTTCACCGCGACCACCCTCCACCTGGGTTACCTCGCCTCCGGTTTCCTGTTCGCCGCGGTGATCGCCATCCCGGCGCTCGGCTTCCGGCTGCTGCCCTGGAACGCCATTTTCTCGTTCTGGTTCGCCTACGTGGCGACCCGTCCGCTCGGCGCCTCGTTCGCCGACTACCTGGGCAAGCCGAAGAGCGTCGGCGGCCTTGGTCTCGGTGACGGCCCGGTCGCCCTGGTGCTGGCCCTCGCGATCTTCGTCCTGGTCGCCTTCCTCGCCGTGACCCNNCCCGCCGCTGACCAGTACGCGCGGTCCTACCCCGGCGGTCCCGCCGGGGGCTACGCACCGCCTTACCCGGATCCGGGCGGCCGGCCCGAGGACTACGTGCGGCCCTATCCGGGTCCGGGCGGTCGGCCCGAGGACTACGTGCGGCCCTATCCGGGTCCGGGCGGCCGCCCCGAGGACCGGACCATGGACTACCGCCGCCCGCGGCCCGATGACCGGACCATGGAATACCCGCCGCAGCGTCCCGGCGAGCGGGGGAGCGACTACCCGCCCCCGCGTCCCGACGGCCCGGCGGGCGAGTACCGCCGCCCGCGCTAGGACGCGCTCTCCGCTGAGCGGCGCCCGCCCTGGTGACGTTCCTGATCCTGCGCGAGGCCCTGTCCGGGGCCACGCGGTTCGCCCAGTTCCGTGACGCTCTGGGCGTGGCGCCTGACGTGCTGCCGAGGGTTGGCGCCGGCCCGGGGAGCCCCCTCCCGGGGGGCACACCGAAGTGGCGCCTACGGGGCGGACGGGCCTGGTGGTGGGCTCATGGGGTCCAGGCGCCGGATGTAGGCGATGGCCGTGTCGGCCAGGGCGCCGGCCTCCTGGCGGGACGAACTGGCCGCGATCTCCCGGGCCGTCTCGCCGATGATCGTGGTCAGCACCGCGACCGTCATCCGGTCCACGGGGTCGGCGCCGGCTTCCAGCAGGACCGCGTTCTGCCGGACCCACTCATGGCTGCGGGCCCGCCTCATCATCTCGAACCCCGGCGGCCCGTCGCCCGTCATGAACAGGCGGGCCACGTCGCGCTGCTCCCAGGAGCCGTCGAAGTACGCTCGCGCGCCGGAGATGAACAGCGTGAGCAGGTCTTCCTCGCCCTTTGTGCGGGCCTTGGCCACGGCGCTGACCACCCGCTGCTCCTGGGCGTCCTGGTGGTCCTGCCACAGTGCGACGAACAGTTCCGCCTTGCCGCCGAAGTGGTGGTAGAGGCTGCCCACGCTGGAGCCCGCATGCTCGACGACGTCGGCGATGCTGGCGCCGTCGTAGCCGTGCGCGGCGAACACCTCGCGCGCGGCCTCGAGCAGGACGCGCCGGGTCTGTGCGGACCGGCTCCATTGCCAGGCGTTGCTCGTCGGCTTACGTCCCATTCGCATGTCCGTTGCAGAACTTCCGTCGGGGAAACTTTAGCGCCGGTGCCGGTCAGCTATTTGACAACAACGCCGTGGGCAGTCAGCCTCAGAGTAGTACTAGAGCAGGATTCTAGAAAGTTGATCGGAAGTTTGTTCTGGTCGGCAGCTAGGCAAATAACTGGTGACGGCCGAAGCGCAGGAAAGGCGTCAGTAGATGGTGGACTTCTCGCTCAGCGACGAGGAACGGCAGATTCGCGACACGGTACGGTCGTTCATCGAGAAGGAGGTCATGCCCCTGGAGCCCGAGGTGCTGCGCAACGAGCGCGCCGGGCGCCCCGGGCTCGAGGCGACGGTACTTCGCGAGCTGCAGAACAAGGCCCGGCGCAGCGGCTTCTGGGGGGTCAACACCCCGGAGGAGTACGGCGGCATGGACCTCGGCGCGGTGATGTCGGCCATCATCGCCATGGAGTGCGGCCGCTCGTTCGTCCCGTTCGCGTTCGGCGGTTACGCCGACAACATCCTGTACGCCGCCAACGAGGAGCAGAAGGAGCGTTATCTGCTGCCCACGATCGAGGGTGAGCGGATCTCCTGCTTCGCGATCACCGAGCCCGGCGCGGGCTCCGACGCGCGCAGCATCCGTACCTCCGCCAAAGAAGACGGTGGCGACTACATCATCAACGGCGAGAAGACCTTCATCACCCGGGGCAATGACGCCGACTTCGTGATGGTGTTCGCGGTCGTGCCGGACCGGGGGATCACGTGTTTCCTCGTCGACCGGGACATGGGCTGGAAGTCGGAGCCGATCCCGACCATGGGGGAGTGGGGCCCGGCGGCGCTGATCTTCGAGGACGTACGGGTGCCCGCGAGCAGTGTCCTCGGTGAGGTCGGCAAGGGCTTCGAGCTGGCCATGCAGTGGATCCGCCAGGGCCGTTACCTGATCCCGGCCCGCGCGATCGGCTCGGCCGAACGGTTGCTGCAGATGGCGATCGACTACGCCAAGATCCGCCAGTCGATGGGCCACCCCATCGCCGACTATCAGGCCATCCAGTGGAAGATCGCCGACTCGCAGGTCGGCATCGAAGGCGCCAAGTGGCTCACCCTGTACGCGGCCTGGCGGGTCCAGGCCGGCCTGGACGCCCGGCACGCCTCCTCGATCGCCAAGCTCAACGGCGCGGTCATGGCCAACGAAGTCGTCGACCAGGTCATGCAGATCCATGGCGGCATGGGCTACACCAAGGAGCTTCCGGTCGAGCGCTGGTACCGCGAGCTGCGGCTGCTGCGCATCTACGAGGGCACCGACGAGATCCAGCGCCTTACCATCGCGCGCAACCTGCTCAAGGGCCACGTCAAGCTGGGCGGCATCGGGGAGTAATTCGTCCATGAACGGCAACGCCGGCCGGGCCAGGGCATGAAAAAACGCCGCGCTGCGATCGTCGGGGTGGCCGAATCCGACGTGGGCAGGACTCCGCACCTGACCGTCCTGTCCCAGCAGGCGCTGGCCGCCCGGGCCGCGCTCGCTGAGGCGGGGCTGACCAAGGACAGCGTGGACGCGCTGTTCACCGCCGGGGCGTGGAGCTGGGCGCCGACGATGGCCCTGGCCGAATACCTCGGCATCCAGCCGGCCTACACCGACGGCACGAACATCGGCGGCTCGTCCTTCGAGGCGCACGCCGGTCACGCGGCGGCGGCCATCGAGGCCGGCCTGATCGACGTGGCCCTGATCACCTACGGCAGCACGCAGCGCACCAGCCGGAGCCGGAACGCCCCGCGCCCGGCCGAGCTCACCGCGCAGTTCGAACTGCCGTACGGGCTGCCGATGCCGGTCGGCGGGTACGCGCTGGCGGCCATGCGGCACATGCACGACTACGGCACGACCAGCGAGGATCTGGCGCAGGTCGCGGTCGCGGCGCGACAGTGGGCGCGGCTCAATCCCCGCGCCTACTACCGGGACCCGATCACGGTCGAGGATGTCGTGGCGTCGCCGATGATCTGCGAGCCGCTGCACAAGCTCGACTGCTGCCTGGTCACCGACGGCGGCGGGGCGGTGGTCATCGCGGCCGAAGACCGCTGGCCGGACGTGGCCACCCAGCCGGTAACGATCCTCGGCCACGGCGAGACGCACACGCACGCGACGATCTCCGGCATGCCGGACCTCACCGTCACCGGGGCCGCCCAGACCGGGCCGGCCGCGCTGCGGATGGCGGACGTCACCCTCGCCGACATCGACGTGGCGGAGATCTACGACTCGTTCACGATCACGGTCCTGCTGACCCTGGAATCGCTCGGTTTCTGTAAGCCCGGGGAGGGCAGGGACTTCATCGCCGGGGGCCGCATCGCCCCGGGCGGCGAATTCCCGATGAACACCAACGGCGGGGGGCTGTCATACACCCATCCCGGCATGTACGGGATCTTCCTGCTCATCGAGGCCGCCCGGCAGTTGCGGGGCGACTTCGCCTGGGCCCGCCAGGTGCCGGCCGCGGAACTGGCCCTGGTGCACGGCACCGGTGGCGTGCTGTCCTCGGCCGCCACCGTGATCCTCGGAACACTGTGAGCCCGGAGCCGGGCCAGGACCCTGGGCCCCTGGATGACCCGGGGCCGCTGAAAGACCCCGGCCCGCTAAAAGACCCGGGGCCGCTGGATGACCCCGGGCCCCTGGATGACCCCGGCCCGCTGGAAGACCCGGGGCCCACGGAAGACCCCGGACCTCTGGAAGGAGCGGTCGATGAAGCCGGTTCCCGACGCCGACACCAAGCCCTACTGGGACGGCATCGCGGACGGTGAGCTGCGGTTGCAGCGGTGTGAAGGCTGCGGCGCGGCTGTCTTCTACCCGCGCGCGGTCTGCCCGCACTGTTTCGGCGGCCCGCTCCGCTGGTTCACCGCCACCGGGACCGGCCGGGTCCATTCGTACACGGTGGTGCACCGCGCGTTCGGCGAGTTCGCCGGCCAGACACCGTTCACGGTCGCCCTGGTCGACCTGGACGAGGGCGTGCGCATGATGACCCGGATCGTCGGGGCCAGCCGGGGGAGCGTCGAGATCGGCATGCGCGTCCAGCTGACCGTCGAGCAGATCGGGGACGCGGACCTGCCCCGCTTCCGCCCGCAGGAAGCCCCGGAGCTGCAGAAGTGAGCGGCGCCCGCCGCCTCCGCGCGCTGTTCCACCCCCAGTCGATCGCGCTGATCGGCGCCTCGGACAACTCGGGCTGGTCGCTGGGGACGTTCAACAACCTGCGCGACCATGGCTTCCCGGGCCGGGTGCACCTGGTCAACCACCGGGCCGCGCAGGTGCACGGCGAAAAGGCCTACCGCGCCCTCAAAGCCGTGCCCGAACCGGTCGACCTCGCGTACGTGATGGTGCCCACCGACGCGGTGCTGCCCGTGCTGCGGGAAGGCGCCGGCCTCGGGATCGGCACGTACGTGATCCTGACCGCCGGGTTCGGCGAGACGGGCTCCGAGGGGGCGCGGCGCGAGGAAGAGATCATCGAGTTCGCCCGTGAGCGGGGGCTGACGGTCCTCGGGCCGAACGGCAACGGCTTCATCAACGCCGCCGCCGGGATCACGCCGTACGGCCTGCCGATTCCGCCGCCGCTGTTGCGCGGCCCGGTCGGGGTGGTGCTGCAGAGCGGCGGCCTGGCCAGTTCGGTGCTGAGTTTTGCCCAGTCCCGCAACATCGGGATCAGCCTGCTGGTCTCGATGGGCAACGAATCGATGCTGTCGGTGGCCGATATCGTGCGCTACCTGGTGGACGACCCGGATACCAAGGTGATCGCGCTGTTTCTGGAGTCGGTGCGCCAGCCCGCCGAATTCGCCGCCGTCGCCCGCCTGGCCCTGGCCGCGGGCAAACCGATCGTGGCCCTGAAGGTCGGCCGCAGCGACAAGGCCCGGCACACGGCGCAGGCGCACACCGGCGCGCTGGCCGGCGACGACAACGTGGTGGACGCGGTGTTCCGCCAGCTGGGCGTGATCCGCGTCCGGTCCCTGGAGGACCTGATCATCACGGCCGGGCTGCTCGCGCGCGGCCCGCTGCCCGGTCCCCGCCTCGGGGTGGTCACCCCGTCCGGCGGCGCATCCGAGATCATCGCCGACCGCGCCCAGGACGAGGGACTCGAACTGCCGGCGTACGCGCCGGAAACGGTGGCGGCGCTGGCCGCGATGCTGCCAGGTTTCGCCACCGTGGCCAACCCGCTCGACGTGACGGGTTACGTGGTGGTCGACCGGACCCTGCTGGGCCGGGCGCTGGAGATCGTGACCGGCGATCCGGGCATCGACGCCGTGCTGCTCCTGGCGGAACTGCCCCGCGACGAGCCCGCCGACCCGGCCCTGGCCCGCGCGCTGTTCGGGGCGACCGCGCGCCGCGTCGCGGCCTCTCCCCGGCCGGTCGTCGTGGTCAGCAACGCGCTCACCGACATCACCCCGGTAGGCCGGGCTTACCAGGCCAGCACCGGATATCCGCCGGTGGTCGGCGGCATGGAGCACGGCCTGAGTGCGATCGGCGCCGCGGTCCGCTGGTCACGTGCATATCGCGACGCCGCCGCGGCGGCCCCGGAATCATCCTCCCTAACGAACGTCCCAGGGAGCCTTCCGTCGGCCAGGACAGCCCCCTCGGGGAGCCCCGGAATTTCCGTAACGGACCTGCCCGGGACCCCTCCAGCGGCCCGGACATCCCCATCCGGGGCCCTCTCCCGAACGGACCTGGCCGGGAGCCCGCCTCCGTCCTGGGCCGACCTGCCCCGGGCCGACCCGCCCGGGGCCGGGACCGGCGCGACCGGCGTCTGGGCCGAGGACCGCGCCGCGGCCCTGCTCGCGTCCTACGGCGTCCCGGTCGTGCCGAGCCACCGGGTCGACGACGAGGACGCCGCGGTCGCGGCCTCGGTCGCCGTGGGCTACCCCGTGGTGATCAAGGCCGTATCGGGCGCCATCGCGCACAAGAGCGACGTCGGCGCCGTCCGGCTCGCGCTGGCCGACGAGCCGGCCGTCCGGGACGCCTACCGGGCCGTCCGGAACGCCGCGCGCGCGGCCGGTGCGGGCGACGCCGGGGTGATCGTGCAGCCGTACCGGACCGGTGGCATCGAGCTGATCACCGGGGTCGTCCGCGATCCGGCCTGGGGGCTCGTCCTCGCGGTAGGCCTCGGCGGTATCTGGGTGGAGGTGCTGCGGGACGCCGCGCTGCGGGTGCTGCTCGGCGGGCCCATCGGCCCGGCCGAAGTCCGCCGGGCCCTCGGCGAACTCCGGGGCGCCGCGATCCTGCGGGGTGCCCGCGGGATCGCGCCGCCCGACCTGGACCGGGTGGCCGACGTGGTCGCGCGGATCAGCGAGGTGGCGATCGGGCTGGGCGACCGGCTGGAGTCCCTGGAGGTGAACCCGCTGCTAGTGCGGGGGATGCAGGTGGAGGCGCTGGACGCGCTGGTCACCTGGCGCGGGTAACCGGGGCACTTCCCACCGGCGGCCGGCCATGACCGCCAGGTGCAGCGAGACGATGGTGTCCTCCAGGCCGCGGACGGCGTCCGGCTCGCCCCGCCGGACCCTCTCGCGGACGAGTTCGGCCGTGGCCCCGGCCAGCGCCAGGTAGGCCTCGTACGGGACGGCGGGCCACTCCGGGTGACGTTCCCGGGCGCGCTCGTGCCAGGTCTGGTTCAGCACCGCGTACTTGTGCTGGGCCGTGTCGAGGCGCTCCCAGGCCCGCGGGCCGGCGGCGGGCATGTCGACGTAGAAGATCTTCGCGAACTCCGGCTCGCCGGCCACGAACGCGAGGAAGGCACGGCAGGCCGCGCGCAGGACCTCCTCGTCCGGCGTGCCCGGGCCGAGCGCGTGGGTGGCGCCGATGACCTGGCTGACCATCAGCTTCCCGCCCTCGCGGGTGGCGGACAGGAAGCAGTCCTCTTTGTCGGTGAAGTGCGTGTAGAAGGCGGCCCGCGACACGCGCGCCCGCCGCACGATGTCGGCCACCGTCACCGCCGGGTAACCCGATTCCGCGACCGCCGCGACGACCGCGCGCACCAGTCGCCCGCGCTGCGACGCCTGCACGGCCACGGCCGGCAGCCGGCTCCGGCCTCGGGGCAGGCCCGGCTTGCCCTCGTGCGTGTCGGCGAGTGTTCCCCCGTGCCTGGTGTCGGCCACGTGCCTAGAGTATCCGGCAAGTCAAAAGTACGTATACGTACTTTTGAGGACCGGCCTGGCACTGGGGATCCGCAAGGTCCGCCGCCGCGCACGGGGCGATGGTTTGTGAATCTGCTCCCTGCTAGGAGCGGCCGGTGAAGACCTGCGTCTGCGCGAGTTCGACGAACGCGTGCAGGTCGCGCGCCGCGTCCAGGGCCGCGACGCTGGACACGAGCACCACGCCCGCGACCGCTACCACGAGCAACGGGCGGAGCCGTAGCGGCGGCGCGAGCAGCGCGGCGACCCGGCGCGGCACCGGGCCCGCACCGCCCACCCCGAGCACGTGGCCCAGCCTGGCCAGGGCGGAGAGCCTGGCCATATCGCGCAGCCGGGTCCTGCTCCGCGCGCGGAACGGCCCGGTGATGCCCATCGCCAGGGTCCGGCGCCCGGAGGCTCCGGGCGCGGTCCGCTCGGCCGACGCGAGCGCCGCCTTGCCGATGGCCCGGGCCGCCAGGCGGCGGTCACCGCAGTCCCGGGCGGCCGTCTCGTCGGCCCAGCGCTCGACGGTGTAGGTCACCGCCGCCGCGACCGGGCGCAGCAGCGGGTTGGCCGCCGCGGCCAGGTAGCTGAGCGCGGTGAACAGGTAGTGATGGCTGCTGGTGTGCGCGCGCTCGTGCGCGAGCAGGACGCGGCGCTCGTCCGGGTTGAGCGCGTCCAGCATGCCGGCGGTGACGACGATCCGGCCGGGCCAGCCGGGTACGGCGTACGCGTCCGCGGAGCCGTCCGGTACCACCACGACCTGGCTGGAGCCGGGCAGGCAGCGGGCGTGCCGGGCGGCGGAGACCAGCGCCCTGGCGCGCCGCCAGGCGGCCCGGCCGGCTGCCGCGACCGCCACCGCGAGCAGCGCGGTGCCCCCGACGGCCGCGGTCAGGGAGGCCGGGTCCTCATGCCGGATGACCTGCACGGACATGTGGCCGAGCGTGGCCACCAGCGGGACGCGGAGAATTGCGGCCAAGGCGAGCAGTCCCAGGACGGCCGTGCTCAGCGCGGCCAGCGCGACGGCCGCCCCGGTCAGCAGCCAGGTCGCGACCTGCGGGGGCAGCCGGCTGGCGATGGTACGCGCGCCCGCGGCCGCGCACAGCGGGACCGCGAGCGGCAGGTAGATAGCCCATTGCACGGCGAAGCTCCTCAGTCGCTCCCGGTCTCCTCAGCGCCGAGCATACGGCGCAGCACCTGCTCGTCCGACTCCGAGAGGCCCGAAACGAACCGGGCCAGGACGGCTTCGCGGTCGGGTTCGGCGGCGAGCACGGTGGCCATCCGGCGGGCCGCGAGCCCCGGCTCGTCCGCCACCGGCGCGTACAGATAGGCGCGTCCCGCACGGGCCCGCTCCAGGACGCCCTTGGCGTGCAGCCGGGACAGGATCGTCACGACCGTGGTGTAGGCGAGGTCTCCGCCGAGGCGCTCCCGGACGGTACCGGGCGACAGCGGCGCGCCCGCGCTGTGCAGGACCGCCAGCACCGCGCCTTCCAGTTCGCCGGCCGCGCGGCGGGAGCCTGCGTCGGCTCCGCCGTCGTGTGTGCTCATAAATGATTCCGCGTCTATCTTCTGGGCATCATGCTGTAATCTACAGACCTGTAGAACTTCTACGGATACGTAGAAGCTATCCGCAAGGAATTCTGCCATGCCACGGCCGTCCGCCGGTAACGCTTGCGCCGGAATCCTCCCGACCTGGGACCTGGGGGCGGGGGGATGACGGGGCCTGAGAAAGCGAGAAAATGCAGCACTTCATCGTCACCTACGGCTATCTGGCCGTGTTCGTGCTCATGGTGGCTGAATCGGCGTGCATCCCGATCCCGTCCGAGCTGATCATGACGCTGGGCGGCGCGCTGGCGGCCGGGACGGTCGCCGGCACTCATCTCAACCTGGCCCTCGTCATCGTGGCCGGGGTGGCGGGCAACGTCGTGGGCAGCTACATCGCCTGGGCGGTCGGCCGGTACGCCGGCCAGGCCGCGCTGCGCCGCTGGGGCGGCCGGATCTGGCTGCGCGAGCACGACATCGACCGCGCCGAGGTGTGGTTCGCCCGGCACGGGCAGAAGGCCGTCCTGATCGGCCGCATCCTGCCCGTCGTGCGGACCTTCATCTCGCTGCCCGCCGGATTCGCGGAGATGCCCCCGCTGCGGTTCGGCGTGTACACCACCATTGGCTGCATCCCCTGGACGGCGGGCCTGGCGCTGGCGGGTTACGCGGTCGGCGCCAACTGGCAGGAGATCGTCAACGGCTTCCACGGGGTCACCTACATCATCGCGGCGGTCGTCGTGCTGGCCGTGATCGCCGCGGTCTGGGTTTTCTTCCGGCGGCGGCGCGCCGAGATCCGCTCGGGAGCCAGCGGCGACGGAGCCCGGCACGCGCGGCCGGAGATGGACCGCACCCGCTGAGCCCGATCCCATGTCCGTTTCGGCATCGATATTCCGCCGATTACCGGGGGGCCGGCGCGCCCGGGTAGTGATTACCGCACGCCGCGCAGATCCAGCCCCCATTCATACGCGGCCCCGTCACTCCCGGTCCAGCATGCTGCGGTAGACCGCGATCAGGGCGGTGCGCTGCGCCTCGCTGAGGCGCTCGTCCGCGCCGATGGCCGCCTCGGTCTGCGGCGGCGGACCCTCTGATCCGTCGTTCCGTTTCCGGGCCAGCGCGTCCACCAGGCCCGCCTCGGCCAGCAGGGTCTCGGCCGACACGTTGAGCGCGTCGGCGATCGACTTGAGGGCCCGTACCGACGGCTGGTGCAGGCCCCGCTCGACCTGGCTCAGATACGGGTTGGAGAGGCTGGTCAGGTCGGCCAGCTGGCGCAGCGAAAGGTTGGCCAGCTTGCGCTGGCTGCGGATGAACGCGCCGAGCGCTTCCTGCTGTGCCTGCCATGGATTCGTCATGGTCGGCCCCCGTGGTGTGTCTGATGTTCTGCTAGAGATAGTCCGCACAAGGCGGCGGCGGGCCGGTTCGCCCGACCCGCCGCCTGCTCACTCGTGCGCCCGCCCGCGGCCGGACGGTACGTACTTGCTTACCTGGCCTCGTTACTTGGCCGCGGCCTTGCCCTTGCCCTCGTCCTTGATGGGCAGCAGCGGGCTGGTCGCCCGCACCAGCTCCTCGGCGAACCGGCGCTGGCTGGAGAGCAGCTGCTCGGCGAAGTCGTAGGCGCTGGCCACAAGCTGCTCGGGCTGCGGGAGCTTGCCCGCGAACGGCACGTTCAGCGGGGGGAGCTTCGGCGTCAGTGCCTGCACCGCGTCGGCCCAGTCACGGATGGCCTCGATGACCGCGTCCTGGCTCTGGTTGACGGTCTTGATGATCTCGCCCTGTACGTCACGGGGTGTGGTGTGGGTCTCGGTCATTTTTTTGTCCTCCTCGGACGATGTTGCTAACTATACCAAGCATTTGGACGGTTTGTCAAGCAAGGGTCTGCCGGGTCTCCGTCACATGTCCAGGCCGCCGTTGACGGCCCAGATCTGGCCGGTGATGCAGGACGAGTCGTCCGAGGTCAGAAAGCAGACCACTCGCGCGATCTCCTCGGGTGTGCCCAGCCGGCCGACCGGGATCATGCTGCGGATCCGGTCCAGTGCGCGCTTGGGGATGGTGGCCGGCATGTCGGTGGCGATGAGCCCGGGCGTGACCGCGTTGACGGTGCGCCCGATGCCGTCACCGGGCGGCATCTCGGCCTTGTTGAGGTGGAAGAGCGTTTCCCGGGCCAGGGTCTTGGTCGGCCCGAAGAGCCCGGACTTGGACGCCGCGTAGGTGGCCCGCCCGATGTTGCCGGTCTCTCCTATGACCGGCGAGACGTTGATGATCCGGCCGGTGCCGCGCTCTGGCATGTGGTCCAGGGCCGCCTGGGCCACCGACCGCGGCGCCGGTACTGGCCGTGCCGCCCATTACCGGCGCGACCCGGTCCCGGATATGCGCCCGTGGCTCCCGCGCCGTGTCCTCGGTGACACTCATGCAGCTGGCTCCCATCGGTGTCGCGGGCAGGCCCGTGGCCAGGTACTGAGAAAGTCAGCTGCTTCCGGGAAGAGTGTCGCGACCAGCGGGCTTGCCTGTGTTGAACGTAAGCCGGACGGTGACGGGCCGGAACCTGCCATTGGTCCCGGCTGCCCGTGACGGAAGACCGCAGTTACGGCGTTAAACGGAGGCATTGGCTTGACTTCTCGCCCTCCGGTGAGAGCTTGAAGACATGGATCCCCGCACTTGAAGACGTGGATCCCACGACGAAGGAGGGACCATGGGCCGCAATGACGCGCCCTCCCCAGCCGACGACAGCACACCGTCTACCCCGGCAGCGGCTGCCGCCCCCAGCGCGCCGGCGCCCGACATCGACCCCGATCTGCCACTGGGAGCCGGGCTGCCGCCCGGTAACGCGCCCGACCTGACGGGGATGCTCCAGATCGCCGCGGACCTGCTCAGCCCGGCCGAGGCCGCCCGGCAGATGCCGTGGCTGGTCGGCGAGCTGACGAAGATCGCCCTGGGCCAGTCCGACCTCGAATACGGCGCGAAGGATGCCCGCTTCAAGGATCCCACCTGGACCGTCAACCCGGCCTTCCGCGGGCTCGGGCTGACGTACCGGCTGTTCGAGGAGTGGGCGGACCGGATGGCCGGCGCCGTCGGTCCCTCGTGGGAGCAGCAGGCGCGGGCCACCTTCCTGGCCAACATCATGACCGCATCCCTGGCCCCTACCAACTTCCTGCCGACCAACCCGGCCGCGCTCAAGCGCGCGTTCGAGACCGGCGGGCGCTCGTTGTTCAGCGGCGCTCAGAACATGCTGCGCGACCTGTCCAACGGCGGCATGCCCAAGATGGTCAACCGGGACGCGATGAAGGTGGGCGAGCAGCTGGCGTGCACGCCGGGCTCGGTCGTCTACCGCGAGGACATGTTCGAACTGCTGGAGTACGCGCCGTCCACGCCGACCGTGCGCAGCCGCCCGCTGCTGATGGTGCCGCCGGAGGTCAACCGGTACTACGTGCTCGACCTCGCGCCGGGGCGCAGCATGGTCGAGTACGCGGTCGAGAACGGCCTCACCGTCTTCATGGTGAGCTGGCGCAACCCGCGTGCGGAGCTCGGGCACGGGAGCTGGGACTTTGACGACTACGTGGCCGCCGCGCTCCGTGCGGTGGACGTCGTCAAGGAGATCACCCACAGCGAGGACATCAACGTGCTCGGCCTGTGCGCGGGTGGCATGACGAACACGCTCGCGCTGGGCGTGCTGGCCGCCCGGGGGGACACGTCGGTCAACTCGGCCACGTTCATGGTCACGATGATGACGAACGCGTCCCCCAACGTGGTCGGCATGCTGAACAGTGGGGACACGCTTAAGCTGACGGAGCAGGCGGCCGCGAAAAACGAGGTCATCGCGGGCTCGACGCTGAAGACCACGTTCGCGTGGCTGCGGCCCAACGATCTCGTGTTCAACTACGCGGTCAGCGGCTGGCTGCTCGGCGAGGAGCCGCCCGCCTTCGACGTGCTGGCCTGGAACGACGACGCGACCGCGCTGCCCGCGAGGTTCTCGGCGGACACCACCCGGATCGCGATGAGCGGCAGCGCGGCCGTCCCGGGCGGGATCACCTCACTCGGGACCCCCATCGACCTGGCCAAGGTCACCTGCGACAGCTTCCACGTGGCCGGGTTCACCGACCACATCACGCCCTGGCGGACGTGCTACAACCTGACGCAGCTACTCGGCGGCGACAAGGAAGTGGCCGTCGTGAAGTCGGGCCACATTCAGTCCTTCGTCAACCCCGCCACGACGGCGAAATACGGCTACTGGGACGCCCCGGCCGGCGGGCCCGACCCGGACGCGTGGCGGGCCAAGGCCGATTGGCACGGCGGCTCCTGGTGGCCGCAGTGGATGACGTGGATCCTGGCCCGCTCCGGCGAGGAGAAGAAGGCGCGCGCCGGGCTCGGCAACCGGAAGTACCCGCCGCTCGCGCCGGCACCGGGCACGTACGCCCTGGAGTAACGGCTCCTTCACGTCCGCCGTCCGGCGGGCACCCTATCCGCCGCGCGGCGGCCTTCCAACCCGGGCCCCGTGCGGCGGATCTGTGCCCGGGGCCTGCGAGCGTACGGCGTGGCCTGGTCCCGGCCGTGGCCCTTCACCGGCGGCGCGGGACCGGGATCCGGGTCAGGTCTGCGGCCACCACGATCTCGCCACCGAAGACGGAGCCCGCCTCGTCGGCGAAGCGCTGCGGATCCTGGTGCGCGTAGCGCTGGGAGAAGTGGGTCAGCACAAGCGTCCGCACGCCCGACTCCGCGGCGATCTGGCCCGCCTCGGCGGCGGTCAGGTGCCCGTACTCGGGGGCGAGGGCCGCGTCGGGGGCCAGGAACGTGGCCTCGCACACCATCAGGTCGGCCCCCTCCGCGAGCGCGAAGGCCGCTTCGCAGAGCCGGGTGTCCATGATGAACGCGAACCGCTGCCCGAGCCTCGGTTCGCTCACCTCGGGGAGATTGACGCGCCGCCCGTCCACGTCGAGCCAGCCCTGCTGGGCCAGCCGCCCGACGCCGGGGCCGCTGATGCCCACCGCGGCGAGCCGTTCCGGCACCATGCGGTGCCCGTCCGGCTCGGCCAGCTGGTACCCGATCGTGGGCACGCGGTGCGACAGCCGCCGGGCCCTCAACTGGAACGCCGCCGTCCCGCCGATCACGCACCCGCCGCCGGCCGTGTCCGGCCCACTGCGTCCGCGGCCGGCCGCGTTATCGCGCGCTCCGTCCTCCCCGGCCGTGTCCCCGCCGACGGGGTGCTCCCGGATGGTGGCGAGCTCATGGAAGATCGCGGCGTGCCGCAGCCGCCGGAAGTACTCCTGCCCCTCTGCGGGGTAGTAGCACGCCACCTCGTGCGCGACCCGGTCCAGCGAGAGCCGTTGCAGCACGCCGGGTAGCCCCAGGCAGTGATCGCCGTGGAAGTGACTGATGCAGATCCGCGAGATCTCGCTGGCCCGGACCCCGGCCAGCAGCATCTGCCGCTGCGTTCCCTCGCCCGGGTCGAACAGCAGACCTTCGTCCTCCCAGCGCAGCAGGTAGCCGTTATGGTTACGCGCCCGCGTCGGAGACTGGCTCGCGGTGCCCAGGACCACCAGCTCACGATTGGCCATGGCCACCGTCCTCTTCGCGATCGGCCGGCGGGGCCCAGGGACGGGGCTCGCCGGGGTCCGCCGGCCGGTCCCGCAGGCGCAGCTGCCACCAGCCGACATCCCGCCAGGCCCCGAACTTGTACCCGACGTCCCGGAACACCCCGACCGGCCGGAAGCCCACCGCCTCGTGCAGTCCGACGCTGGCCGCGTTCGGCAGTGCGATACCGGCGAACAGCGACACGTACCCGAGGTCACGTACCTCGCTGATCAGGTTCTCGTACAGCAGGCGCCCGAGCCCGTGGCCGCGGTACCCCGGGTCGAGGTAGACGGAGCAGTCCGCGGACCAGCGGTAGGCCGGCCGCTGCCGGTGCGCCGACGCGTACGCGTACCCCGCGACGCGGCCCGCGTCGTCGGCGACGAGCCAGGGCAGCCGGGGACTCCCCAGCATCCGCCGGCTGACCTCGTCCGGCCCCGGCGGTGTCTCCTCGAAGGAGATCGCCGAGCCGGTGACCACGGGCGCGTAGATCGCCGCGATGGATTCGGCGTCCGCGGTCGCCGCCGCGCGGACGCCGATCGCGGCCGCCAGCCCCGGCCCCTTTCCCGGACCCGCCGCCGCTACCCGGCCCGCCTCGGGCCCAGAACCCGCCATCGGTTGGCCCGTCACCCTCATCAGGCAATTATGGTCAGCCGCGGCCGGGTACGCTCAACCGGTTTTGGAAGCGGCTGGCAGCCAGACCCGCATGGCGCGCCCATCACGGTTGTCCCACTGGAAGTAGGGGACCGCCGTCGCCGTGAACCCGACTGTGCCACCCGTCCCGAGCCCTCCGGGCCTTTCACCCAGGTACGGCAGACCCGCCGGGCCGTCCGCCTTCGGCCCCTCGGCCCGTCGCCCCTCGGCCGTCGGCCCTTCCGCCTCCCCGGGCACCACCGGCACGGCGCGCGCGTCGACGAGCACCGTCCGGCCGATCCCGGGCCGCGTGGCCGGACGTTCGGCCAGCGGCGTTCCGCTGAGCAGGGCGAGATTGGCCAGGTCCGAGCCAGCCTCCTGGTCAGCCTGCTCGAGGCAGTAGACGAGCGGCCCGCGCTCGATGGCGGCGCACCCGCGGACCGCGTCGATCCTCGGATGCGGGAACACCCACCGCGCCGCCAGGCCGAACGTCCACGACAGGACATCTCCCGCCCGCCAGGCGCGCGTGACGATGAGGTACCCCTCCTCGGCCCGCGTGGCCGGGACGTGCTCGCCGTTGACCCGCAGGTGGGGCTCACGGCTCCACGACGGGACCCGGACCGCGAGCCCGCACTCGGCCTCGGGCGCGCCGGTCACCTGCACGGTGACCTCGCCGGACCAGGGAAGGCCCGCCGAGACCGCGATGGCGAGCGTGCCCCCGGCCAGCGGGACGTTCAGCTCCGCGCCGGTGAACTGGTGCAGGTACAGGGTGTCGCCGGCGATGGTGGCCAGGTAGTGCTGGAGGGAGGCGAGCAGCCGCATGATGTTGGGCGGGCAGCAGGCGCAGGAGAACCATTCGTGCCGGCGCCCGGGGTCGTCGCCTTCGAAATGGTCCGCGCGCCGCTGGAGCGGGTTGACGTAGAAGAACCGCTGCCCGTCGGTGGAGACCGACGCGCCGAACGCGTTGTACAGGACCCGTTCCATCAGATCGGCGTAGCGCGACTGCCCGGTGGCCAGCAGCAGCCGCCAGCTCCACTGGAAGCTGGCGATCGCGGCGCAGGTCTCGTTGTAGGCCCGGTCCGGGGGCAGCTCATACCGGTCGCCGAAGGACTCGTCGGAGTGCCGGGAGCCGTTGCCGCCGGTCAGGTAGGTCTTGGTGGCGACCATGTCCTCCCACCGGGCGATCGAGGAGGCCAGCAGCTCCGCATCGCCGGTTTCGGTCGCGACGTCGACGACGCCGGCTTCGAGGTACAGGGCACGGACCGCGTGCCCCTCCTCGGTCACTGTCTCCCGGATGGGGATCTGGTCCTGCAGGTAACGGTGCCCGCGGCCGGAGTCCCCGGCCAGGCCGTGTCCCCGCTGGTCAACGAACTGAGTGGCCAGGGCGAGGTAGTCGCGCGCCCCGGTTTGCCGGTACAGCTCGGCCAGCGCCGTTTCGATGACCGGGTGCCCGTCCAGCCCGGCTTCGCGGCCCAGGAACGTGGCTACCAGGTGATCAGCCAGCCGCCGGGCCACCGCCATCAGGCGCCCGGCCGCCGGGTTGTCCCCGGCGGTGCGGGCCATGGCCACGGCCGCCTGGATCAGGTGCCCGGCGCAGTACAGCTCGTGGCTGGAGGCCAGCCGGCTGTACCGGGGCTCCCCGCTGACCTGGACGTAGGAATCGAGGTACCCGTCCGGCTCCTGGGCCTGCTCCAGCAGCGAAACCGCGTCCGCGGCGAACGTGGCCAGCGCGCGAGCCGCGGTGCTGCCCGGGTCGCGCGCCAGCTCCCAGCCGATCGCCTCCAGCGTCTTGTGGATATCGGAATCCATGAAGACCGGCCCGTGGTACCGGTGGCCGGACGGCGCCCCGCCCGGGGGCGCCGCATCCGCCGCATCCGCTGCGTCGCTGGCCTCCGCCGCGCTGGCTCCCTCGGCCGCCGTAGCCGGGTGCACCGAGTCAGCGGCCCGGTTCACTGCTCTTGAACGGACCTGGCCGGGAGTTCCCGCCGACTGCGCTGCTTCCGCCGCGGCCCGGACGTTGGCCAGGTTGCCCGCGGCTTCGAGCTGGCGCAGGGCGAGCGGCAGGCTCGCGTCGCGGTTCCGGCGCTGCCAGTCGCCGAGCAGGCCGGCGGTCAGCACGGCACCCGGGCCGCCCAGCGGGCGGTGGGCCGTCAGCGCGCCGGTCGCCGGGATCGCGGGACCCGCCGGGCCGGTTCCCGGCCGGCCTTCTGACCCCGGGCCGGAATCCTTCGCGAGCGGTTGGGAGTCCAGGTACGTCACGTCGGCCACTCCGTTGGCTCTCCTGAGCGGGAGCCAACGCGGCACGAACCGGCCCCCGAAACTCAAGGAATAGGTTTTCCTGCGAGGCTAAGGCGAGCCGGCAGGGGCGTCAAGGGGCCCTTCCGGCCCACGTCGCCCCCCGGTGCCAAAGCGCACGCCCTCGTACGGGCCGACCAGCCTCCCGGTCCGCGACGGGTAAAACCCATGATCGGCGGCGGTTTTCCGCACATAGTGCGGAAAACCGGCGTCTCATCCTCAATCGGCCCGGTGCGCCGGGCTCAGCCTTCTGCGGCCAGGGCCGCGGCGAGGTCCGGGTGGACGGGCACCATCTGATCGGCGCCGCTCAGATTCAGCACCCGGGCGACGAGGGGGTGCGGCGCGATGATCGAGGTCCGGCCGCCCTCGAGCGCGAACCGGTTCCGGGTGTCGATCAGCACGTGCATGGCCACCGAATCGATGAATTCCAGTCCGGACATGTCGATGAGCAGGTGCCGGCCGGCCTTCGACATGGCCTGTTCCAGGACAGTGCCGAGTATCTGGCGAGTATTCATATCGGACTCGCCGGTCAGCACGACCAGGGTGTAGGAGGCCTCGGCGCTGACCGATGCCCTGAGCTGATCCACGCCCCTTCTTGTACCATCTTCCCGCCGCGCCGGCACGGACTGCGTCGTTTCGTTCGCCCTGCGGCCACCGTGCCGCGCAGTCGGCCCCATTGTGCGGGACGCCCGGCCGCCGGCCCGCGGGGCGCCCGCGCCCGGCCTGCCGGCCGACCCGGAACCCGCGCCAGTGGTAACGTTCACGCCCGGACAGGATGCCGTGCCCCCGGGGGCGTCCGGTACCGTTGCTGAGGCGTCCGGCGCGCCGTTTTAGCCGTCGTCGGCGATTTCCCGCGCAGCCAGTTGGCCCCGGAGGGGATGTCCGCGCAAAACCTGGGCAGGGAGCCTCGTGTCCGAACAAAGGGTGGCGTCACTAGCGGTTCCAGGGTAGGTGGGGGTGTGAAAGACGGCTCGCCGCCGCGCGCTCGCGGAGCGTGGCGTCCTGCACGTCCGGAACCGTACGAAATGAACTTCACCGCCGCCGATCTTCCGAAGGTTCGCCGGCTCACGGTGACCTGGGCGACCGAGGCCGGGATGTCGGTGGAGGCCGCCGACGACTTCGTGATCGCGGTCAACGAGATCGCCACCAACGCGGTCCGGCACGGATCGCCGAAGGCCTCGCTGCGGCTCCAGGTCACCGGCGGCGCCGGGCTGGCGGAGATCCGCGACAGCGGGTGCTGGGAGGCCGCGATGGCGCCCGCCCCGCTCCCGCGGCGGCCCGCCGAACAGGGTGGCATGGGCCTGGAGGTGGCCCGCCTGGTCTGCGACGGCCTGCAGATCAAGGCGACATCCGCCGGTACCGCCGTCTTGCTGCGGATGGCCCTCAGGTAGGCCTGCGCCCCCAGGTTGTTCACAGGCGGCCCTCAGGTTGATCACGGACGGCGCTGTATCGTAGGAATTGTCCTGCCGTCATCTCTGGGGGGTAGATCTCACATGCTGTCCCTGTCATCGGAGCAGCGCGGCCCGTACACGGTCGTCAAAGTGGCCGGGAATCTCGACCTCATCACCCGTGATCAGTTCGATCAGTTCATGACCAAGGCCCGCCGCCACAACAGCCAGGTCATCATCGACATGTCCGCGGTCACGTTCATGGACACCGGCTGCCTGGCCGTCATCGTCGGTCACTGGAAAAAGCTGCTGACCGGCTCGGGGAGCCTGATCCTCGCGGGTCCGCAGTACCGTCCGGCGAAGGCGCTCTGGATCACCGGCCTCGCCTACCGGCTCCCGCTGTACGACAGCGTGGAGGAGGCGGTGGCCAGCGCCGAGGCCATCACCCCGCCGGCCGGCACGCCCACCCTTACTCCGCCGGGCGGCACGCCCACTTTGGAGCGGCCTTAACGGCTTCGCGGAGCGGCCGTAGGAGCCTAAGCGGAGCGGCCTTAGCGGCTTTCGCGGAGCGGCCGTAGGGCCTGGCGGAGCGGCCGTGGCGGCTTCGCGCTAGCGGATCCGGACGGCGACCAGGCACGCGTCGTCGCCGGTGTCGGAGGCCGCATGAGCGAGGACGTGATCGGCGAGCGCCGCGGCCGACGGCTGCGGGACCGCCGCGCGCCGCGCGAACTGGTCCAGCGCCTCGTCGATGGGGCTGTCACGGCGCTCGATCATGCCGTCGGTGAACAGCAGCATCGTGTCCCCGACGGCCATCGACGCGGTGAATTCCTCGTAGGTCGCGTCGGGAGCGGTGCCCAGAAGCACCCCGTGCGGTAGCGGGAGGATCGTCGCGGTCCCGTCACGGATGACGACGGGCGGCAGGTGCCCGGCCCGCGCCCAGCGGAGCACGCGCCGTCCGGGGTCGTAGAGCCCGCAGACCACCGTGCCGACCACTCCGTCGAGGAGATGGCAGATCGCGCTGTTGAGGAAGCCGAGCAGCTCGGCCGGCCCCGCGCCGGTGACGGCCAGCCCGCGCAGGCAGTTCCGCGCGGCCACCATGCCGGTCACCGCGTCGATTCCGTGCCCGGCGATGTCCCCCACGACGAGGAGGACTTCCTGGCTGGGCAGCAGCAGCGTGTCGTACCAGTCCCCGCCGACCAGGTGGCCCGGGCCTGCCGGGCGGTACCGCACCTCGACCTCGATCCCGGCCGCGGCGACCGGCTCGGCGCTCGGCGGCATGATGGCCCGCTGCAGGCGCAACGCCAGCAGGTGCTCCTCTTCGGCGCGCTGTTCGGTGTCGGCTAGCTGATCCTGGGTGGCGGCCAGCGCGACCTGGGTCTGGTACTCGGCGGAAATGTCCTGGAACGCCCCCCGGACGGCCCCGATCGTCCCGGCCGGGCCGGGCACCGGTTCGGCGAACACGCGCATCTGCCGAACGCTCCCGTCGTCGGCCCTTACGATGCGGAACGTCGCGCCGGTGGGCTCCTGCCCGCCCACGAGTGACTCCCGGAATCGCTTCACCGCCGGGACGTCCGCCGCGATCACATAGCTGTGCAGGTCAGTGACGGGGATGGCGGCCCCTTCGCGGGCGGGCAGGCCGAAGAGCGCGAACGCGGATTCGGTCCAGTCCGCCTTCCCGGTGATCAGGTTCTCCTCCCAGGCGCCGATCCGGCCGAGCCGCTGGATCTGCTGCAGCCGGGCCGCGAGCTGGTCGACCGCACCGGCCTGCCGCCAGCTGAGGACGATCCCGTCGAAGAATCGCGCGATCCGGATGTCGGCGATCGCGCCGGTCACCTCACCGGCCGGGGCGGTCCGCACCGGGCCCGGAAGATGCTGGGCCTGGCCGGTGGTGAGGGCGAGGATCGCGTGCTCCAGGATGCCGCCCACCGTGGACGCCGTGGGATAGAGCTCGAGCAGCGTGTGGCCGGTCAGTTCGCTGGCGTTCCGCCCGGCCGGGTCGCGGAAGGTCTCACCGGCGTAGTCGATGCGGAAGTCGCCGATGCGCCCCTCGCCGTCCCGGACGGCGGAGGCGATCATCACCGACTCCAGCAGGCTCTCCAGCAGGCCGCGCAGCGCCGGGCGGGAGCGCACCATCCCCAGCTCGCCGTCCGCGGCGCGGGCGGCGAGCAGGTCCGCGCACGCCTGGGCCAGCTCGCCGACCTGCTGGCGCAGCGTGTCCGGGAAAATGGCCCGTGGCTGGGGCCAGCACACCTCCATCACGCCCAGCAGGACCGCGCCGCGGTCGCGGAGGGCAGCCACCGCGCGTGCCCCGCCCGGCCACCGCCCGATCAGCGGGGGAGCGTCCGGGGCCGGGGCGCCGACGGGCCACCACAGGTCGGGACCGCCGTGGGCGACGCGCTGGGCCAGGCAGTCCATCTGCGGCGGGACCCGCCGCCAGCGGCTCGCCTCGGCCGGCCCGAGCCCTGCTTCGCCGAGCAGGTCGAGGGCGCCGTCCGCTCTGATCAGCCAGAGCGCGGCGGCGGACGCGCCGAGCGGCGCCAGCGTGTGGTTCAGGACCGCGGCCGCGATCTCGCCGCCGTCGGCGGCCAGATCCATGGCCGCCCCGGTGAACTGGTTCCGCGGCGTCCCGGTCCTTGTCCCGTCGCCCGGCGGGACATGCGTGCGTGCGGGGGCGGGGACGTGGCCGATGATCGCGGCGGCGATCTCCGCCACCGGCGTGCCCGCCTCGCCGGCGAGCGCGGTCAGCTGGCTCATGGCCTCGGCGGCCGAACAGCCCAGCCGCTCGATGAGGGCGCCCTTGGCCATGTCGATGACCGACCGGGCCGCCGCTCCGGAGCGCACCTGATCCAGCTCCCGGCGCTGCCGGTCGATCACCGCCGCCAGGCGCAGGATCTCCTCGCCGCTGCTCGGCACCGCTCACCGACCTTCCTCATGCCATCGCCGGTTCGCTGTGGGCTTCTCCGCTCCCGCAGGCTATGCGAGCATGGAATGACCATGTACGCGCGATCATCCCGGCCCCGGCACCATTAATGTTGCCATGCGGCAAACGTGCGGGTCCGCCGTTAGCGCGCGCTGGGCGCCCTACTATCGGCACGTGCCCGCGCCGTGCCGGGAGCCGCACCCTGGGCCGTACCGCAAGGCGTGCCGGGATCTGAACGGAAGTCTGGCCCGTCCCCGGGCCGCGGACGCCGCCACCATGAGGGGGAGTGCTGATGACCGACGTCATGCACGCAGGCCGCAAGCTGGATGAATCGGGGCTGGAGCAGCTCCTGGCGGGCCTCACGGCCGTGCGCGGCGGCGACTTCAGCACCCGCCTCCCGGAGACCGGCGACCCGCTGATGGACCAGATCGCCACCGTCTTCAACGGCATGGCCGATCAGCTCGACCAGTTCACCTCCGAAGTCACCCGGGTGGCCCGTGAAGTCGGCTCCGAGGGTCGGCTGGGTGGCCAGGCCGACATCAAGGGCGTCTCCGGCACGTGGAAGGACCTGACCGACTCGGTCAACGCCATGGCCGGCAACCTCACCGGGCAGGTCCGCGACGTCGCCCAGGTGGCCACGGCCGTAGCCAAGGGCGACCTGACCCAGAAGATCACCGTCGACGCCAAGGGCGAGATGCTCGAGCTCAAGAGCACCCTGAACACGATGGTCGATCAGCTGTCCGGGTTCGCCGACGAGGTGACCAGGGTGGCCCGCGAGGTGGGCAGCGACGGCATCCTGGGCGGTCAGGCCCACGTCCCGGGCGTGTCCGGCACCTGGAAGGACCTGACCGAGTCGGTCAACGTGATGGCGGCGAACCTGACCGCCCAGGTCCGCTCCATCGCCGCGGTGACCACCTCGGTGGCCAAGGGTGACCTCACGCAGAAGATCCGCGTCGACGCGCGCGGCGAGATCCTGGAGCTGAAGGAGACCATCAACACGATGGTCGACCAGCTCTCGTCTTTCGCCGCCGAGGTCACCCGGGTGGCCCGCGAGGTCGGCAGCGAGGGTCGCCTGGGCGGCCAGGCGGAGGTCGAGGGCGTCTCCGGCACCTGGAAGCGGCTGACCGAGAACGTTAACGAGCTGGCCGGGAACCTGACCCGCCAGGTCCGGGCGATCGCCGAGGTGACCAGCGCGGTCGCCGCCGGGGACCTGACCCGCTCGATCTCGGTCGAGGCGCAGGGCGAAGTCGCCGAGCTCAAGGACAACATCAACGCCATGGTCCAGTCGCTGCGCGAGACCATCCAGGCCAACCAGCAGCAGGACTGGCTCAAGTCCAACCTGGCCCGGATCTCCGGCATGATGCAGGGCCACAGGGACCTGGCCGTGGTCGCCGAGCTGATCATGGATGAGCTCGCGCCGCTGGTCGGGGCGCAGCACGGCACGTTCTTCCTGGCCGAGCCCGAGAACGGCGACACCCGGCTGCGCCTGATCGCCGGCTACGGTCTGCGCGCCGACAAGGAGGCCCCGCTGCAGTACCGGCTCGGCCAGTCGCTGATCGGCCAGGTGGCCAAGAGCAAGCGGTCCATCATCGTGGCGGACCTGCCGGACGGCTACGTCAAGATCACCTCTGGGCTGGGCGAGGCCTCGCCGTCCAACCTGGCCGTGCTGCCGATCCTGTTCGAGGGCCGGGTGCTGGGCGTCATCGAGCTGGCCGCCTTCACCACGTTCACCCCGGTGCAGACCGACTTCCTGGAGCAGCTCACCGAGAGCCTTGGCGTCAACGTCAACACGATCGTGGCCAACGCGCGGACCGACGCGCTGCTGAACGAGTCCCAGCGGCTGACCGGCGAGCTGCAGGTCCGTTCGGTCGAGTTGCAGGCCCAGCAGGAGGAGCTGCAGCGGTCCAACGCCGAACTCGAGGACAAGGCCGAGCTGCTCGCCCGCCAGAACAGCGACATCGAGACGAAGAACGCCGAGATCGAGCGGGCCCGGCAGGAGATCGAGGAACGCGCCCGGCAGCTCGCGCTGGCCTCGAAGTACAAGTCGCAGTTCCTCGCGAACATGTCGCACGAGCTGCGCACGCCGCTGAACAGCCTGCTGATCCTGGCCCGGCTGCTCGCGCAGAACCCGGGGCGGAACCTCACCGCCAA
>PLRW01000268.1 GCA_003164955.1 Actinomycetota bacterium | reverse complement strand
CGCAGCGACTCCTGGGCCTGAACCCTGAGGCTCGCCTCAAGCGACCCACCTTGCCTAACGTGTTGCTGGTAGTAACACGCGCCTGGTACCACTCGCGCCACGAGAGGCATGTGACCCATGTCGTGCCCGGCCGCTCATCGGAGCTGAGCACGCGGGGTAACCGCACGGCCGAGCCACAGGCCAACGACAGCCTGCAGGCCAGCCACCAGCAGCGTGACCACGACGCCGACCGTGGCGTGCGGAGGCAGCCCGGCGAGCGCGGCGACCACACGCGCCGTGGCGCCGGCGGGCTGACCGCGCACGGCCTGCCACAGCAGCGGAATCCCCCAGCCCGCCGCGGCCATGACGAGCATTCCGGCCAGCGCCTGCCACAGAAGCCAGCCCGCCCGGCGGGCCGCAACGCCGGTCAGCAACCCGACGGTGAACGGCACGAACCAGAGCCCGAACTCCGCGGCCGCCGCGATGACGACGGCTCCGGCGGTCACGGCGGCCAGCCACCGGCCGAACCGGGCACGGGCTCGCGGTGGGCCGAACGCCGTGCCGCGGAGCGCACGGGGCGCAGGACCCGACCGCCCTGGCCGGCCGCTCCACCGAGCCCAGCCACTGGCGCCCAGCCGCCGGGCACCCAGCCGGTAACTGCCCCGCTGGCCGAGCTTGCGCAGATCAGCCACGGCCGACCGCCCGCCCGGTTCCGGGGCCGGCACCGAGAGCGACCGTCCCGGCCGGGGCAGGCCGCAGGGACCAGCGGACCGCCCCGAGGCTCGCGCCCGTTCCATTGCCGCCGTTGGGGGACGCCATCGGCAGGTAGCGGTTGTCCCACCAGTCGGCGATCAGGTTGGCGTACCAGGGGGAGGCCGGGTTCTCGCTCTGGCCGCCCGGGTACACGCCCACCGCCGACGCGGGGCCGCCGCCGGAACCGGAGCCACCCCCGGAACCGGAGAAGTCCACGATCATCCGCCAGCTTGGGCCGATGCTGGATTGCAGGCCACCCTCGGCCGCGTCCACGGTCCAGGCGTCGCCGCTGGACGCGCGCGGCCCGTAGCCCAGGCCGCCGGCCCCGCTCACGGCCGGGAAGTACCGGGTGTGCAGCCGCCCCCACGTCCAGCCGGCCGGCGTCCCGCCCAGCTTCGTGCCCAGGTGCGCGACGGCCACCCCGAACGCGGCCCGCATCACCTGCGCGGCGGTGCGGTGCGCTCCCGACGGAAGGCTGAACGCCCCGGCCGGCCCACTGCTGCCGGGCCCAGTACTGCCCGGCCCAGTACTGGCCGACACGGGGCCGGCCGTCCAGGCGGTCAGGTCCTCGGTCAGGCTGGTCGGCCACGAGGACAGGGCCAGGGCCGCGCGATCCTTCCCGACCGGGACCCGGGCCGAGGTCCACCAGGGCTGGAACGTCGCGGCGATGTAGTCGCCCCAGAACGTCCACCACACCGACGCCGACGCCGAGCCGGTCGTCATCGTGTCGTTCCAGCCGGCGAGCTGGTTCATCGCCGTCCGCTCCGGCGCAGTGAGCGAGCCCGGTGCCTGGCGCAGCGCGGCCAGCAGCCTGGGCACGATCGTGGCGGCCAGGCTGTCGGTCACGTTGCCCTGCAGGTCCGCGAAGCTGGCGGGCGTCATGGCCGAATGGCCGCGCAGGTAGGAGTAAATCTCGTTGGCGCGGAACCCGTTGTCGAAGAAGTCGGCGCTGGTGCCGATGTAATAGGGATAGGAAGGCCCGACCGGCCGCTGGTTGGCGGTCGCGATGACGTGCTCCGGCGGATCGTAGACCTGCGGCTCGGCCGCGTACGGGATGACGCCGGTGACGTCGTCCGCGCCGGTGCCGGGCAGCGGCAGCCACGGGTCACCGTGCGCGACCTGCGGGTAGTAGCCGGCCGAGATGGCCCCGATGTGGCCCTGGTCGTCGGCGTAGACGAAGTTCTGGGTGGGGGCGTGCCAGCCCGTGAGCGCGGCCCGGAACTGGCCGAAGTTGCTGGCCTCGTCCACGCCGAGCAGCGCGGCCAGGTCGGCTGAGGGGACGTTGCCCATCCAGTCGACCGCCATCGTCTGCCCGGCCCGCGTCATGATCGGCCCGTGCACGGTGAGGTCCACGGTCAGGTGCACCGGCGACCCGCCGCGGACGCTGATCGTGTACCGGACCTGCTGGGTACGCCGCCACGCACCGCGCCAGTAGTACTGGTCCGGGCGGGCCTGGCTGGTCTGCTCGGCGTAGAACAGCGTGGCCTGATTCTGGGTGTCCGTAAGCGACCAGGCGATGTGCGCGTTATGCCCGATGAGCACGCCGGGGACACCGGGCACCGTGACGCCGCTCACGTCCAGGCCGGGCGCGGACAGCGCCGCCTCGTACCAGATGGACGGGAGCGTCTGCAGGAGGTGCGGGTCGCCGGCCAGCATCGCGCCGTGCCCGGCCACCGCCGGCCCGTTGGCGGCCCACGCGTTGCTGTCGGGCTCACGGTGCACGAGCCCGGCCGGGAGCCGGCTGATCTGGGCGAGCAGGCTGGCCGCCGCCCCGGTGACGGCGGACGATGATGCGTAACGGACCTGCGTGGGACTGCTCCCCGCCGACGGGGTGCTTGTGGTGGAGGCGGTGCCTGTGGTGTTAGCGGCTGGTGGGGTTTTCGTGGCCTGCGGGGCGGCCGTAGTGGAGGTGGAAGAGGCCGGGCGGACCGGGCCCGGCGCCGTGCTCGCCGCGTCCGGCGCGAGGGGCGAGAGAGCGGGGCGGGAGTAGGGGCCAGGGTCGTAGGGGTTCTGCTGGTTCGCCGGGATGACCGGGAACCAGGCCATCGTGCGCGCGCGGCCGAGCGACTTCTCCAGCAGGGAGTAGTCCAGGGGCGTCGTGGTGAAATCGAGTTCCTCGGTCAGGACTCCCTGGATGACCAGCGAGTCCACCGGGGTCCACGGCTGCGGGTAGACGCGGGCCAGCGAGAACGCAGCCGGCCAGTCGCCGTTCGCGCGCACACGCGCGATGTCGTCGTTGACGCCCTGGGCGTAGGCCAGCAGCGCCTGGCCGACCGGACCGGAGCTCGGTGTCTGCGCCCACTCCCGCTGCGCGGTCCGCAGCAGCCCCAGCCGGAGCTCGAACTCGTCGGAAGGCAGTTCGGAGGGGCCGGCCAGCTGCGCGAGGCGGCCCTCGCCGAGGCGGCGCTCCTCGTCCATCTCGGCCAGCCGGAAGGATGCGTGCACGTACCCGAGGGCCAGGAACACGTCGTGGCGGGATGACGCCTGGACGGAGGCGAGGCCCTGCTTTGTGTAGGACACCGAGACCGGGTGCTGCAGGCCGGGCAGGCGCAGGGTCTGGGAGGTGACCGCTTCGCCGCCCGCGGCAGAGGTCCAGGCGCCGCGGCCGGCGTCCAGCACCACCCCGAGCGGCGGGATTGCGCCGAAGCCGGCCGCCATGACCCATAGCAGCGCGGCCGAGGTCAGGACCGCGCCGACGAGGCTGGCGGTCCGGCCGAGCCTGCCCCGTCGCCGACGGCCTGTATGCACGGAAAGAAACTATCCCAGCGGATTACCCCATCGCCGGCACCCTGTCCCGCCACGGGCGGGCCTGCTCGACCTGCGCGGACAGTGAGATCAGCGTGCCTTCCTCGCCGATCCGCCCGGCCAGCATGACGCCGATCGGCAGCCCGTCGGCGTTCCAGTACAGGGGCAGATTCACCGCAGGCTGGCCCGACAGGTTGTACGCGGCGGTGAACGGGGTGAAGCGCTTCTGCCGCTCGAAGTTCTCGGCCGGGTCGACCTCGGTGAAGTACCCGACCGGAGCCGGCGGCGTGGCCAGGGTCGGGGTGAGGATGGCGTCGTAGGCGTTCATCGCGGCCAGCGCCGGGCGCAGCACGGCCTGCAGGTACGCCTGCGCGAAGATCAGTTCCCCGGCACCGGTGGCCAGCCCGCGCTCGCGCATGTAGCGGGTGAACGGCAGCAGCCGGTCCTCGCGCGCCGGGTCGATGGGAGCCAGCGTCGCGTGGGCGTACCAGAGGGTCTCGAAGTACGGCACCACGTCCGGCCCGATCGGCAACTGGACGTCCTCCACGTCGTGGCCCAGTTCGGCGAGCAGGGCGCTGGCTTCCTCGTAGGCGGCCACGCAGTCCGGATGGACGACCGCGCCCTCGACCACCGGGACGCGCGTACGGCCGATCCGGAGCCGGCCCGGGGCCCGGCGCGCGCAGCCAAGGAACGTCTCGCCGTCCGGCAGCGGCGGCAGCGTGTACATGTCGCCCGGGTAGTTGCCGCTCATCACGTCGAGCAGCAGAGCGGCGTCGGCGACGGTCCGCGCGATCGGGCCGTTGACGGCCAGCCCGAACAGGTCCGGTACGATCGGGCCCTCGGAGACCCGGCCGCGGGACGGCTTGATGCCGAACAGCCCGCACACGCTCGACGGGATCCGGATGGACCCGCCCCCGTCGCTGCCCTGCGCGGCCGGCGCGAGGCGCGCGGCCACCGCGGCCGCGGCCCCGCCGCTGGAGCCGCCGGCCGACCGGCTAAGATCCCAGGGCGTCCGGGCCGGCGGCCCGATCGCGGTCTCGGTGTAACACGGAAGGCCGAATTCCGGAGTCGCCGTCTTCCCGGTGATGACGGCGCCGGCCGACCTGATCGCGGCCACCACGTAATCGTCATCCCCCGCCACATAGTCCTCATACACGGCCGACCCGAAGGTCTGCCGGACACCGGCGACCATGTTGAGGTCTTTGATGGGGATCGGAACGCCCAGAAGTGGTGGCAGCGGTGCCGACTCGGAGCGGTCCGTTACGGCCTTTTCCGCCGCGCGGGCCTGCTCTTGCGCCAGCTCCGCGGTCACCGTGTAGAACGCTCCGACCTTGGCGTTCAGCTCCTCGGTGCGGCGCAGATAATGATTTGTCACCTCGACGGGAGAAAGCTGGCGCGCACCGATGGCGGCAGCCAGGTCGATCATCGTAAGCTCATGAATCTGCGGCATGTTACCAAATGGTAGACCGCTTACCCGTTAGCCGGCCGAAAATGGATTCCTGCCCCCGCAGAGGCCCTCATACACTCCCCACAGCGACACAATTAACTCAACCTGTGACGACTTGCGTTCGGACTTTGGTCAGTTACGCTGGGCAGGTGGAACAGATGACATGGCTAACCAGGAAAAGCCATAGGTCATCGGCCCCGTCGAACGAGCAGGGGCGCAACGGCGCGCGCCCGAGTCATTCGCCTGGCGCCGTCGTACCGCACGCAGGCGCGGCCGAGGTCGGCCCGCCGGAAGGCACGGCCGGAGGATCGGCCGGCCCAGCCCCGGCGACTGACCCGCAGGGCACGCCGGACACACAGGGCTCACAGGGCTCACAGGGCTCACAGGGGCCGACGGGCACGCAGGGACCGACGGGCACGCCGCGGCCGACCCTGCGGGATCCGGGCTCCCGGGCGCCGGACTCCCAGGACTCAGGCCCCGGGCCCAGTGCCGGCAAGGACAGTGCCGGGGACAGTGCCGGCGAGGACAGTGCCGAGCGGAGCCCCCAGGACACGGCCGAGCGGCAGAGCGCCATGCGGGCCGCCGCGGAGAACACCGCCTTCCGGGCGGCGTCCCGGAACGTATGGCCGGGCACGGAAGACCGGCACGCGCAGGGCGCCCCGCCCACGCCGCGGCCGGCCCCGGCTGACCCGCGCGTATCCAGCTTCGGGCCCCTCGGCGCAGCGCCGCCGGGCGCGGGCCAGGCCGGCCGTTCCGCCCAGGGCATCAGTTCGGCGGACGAGCAGCTCTGGGAGCCGCGCCGGCTGTACAAAGAGCCACTGCTGCGGACCAGGCGGCGGAAAGCGGCAGATTCGCCCCGCCGGCCGGCCCAGCAGGCCCAGCAGGCCCCAGGGCAAGCCCCGGCGCAGGCCCCAGGGCGGCCCCCGGCGCAGCCGCGCCCGGCACAGCACGACCCGGCACACCAGGGCCTGGCACAGCAGGGCCCGGGACGGCAGCACGGCGACATCCCGGCCCAGCGGCTCGCGATCACCGCGGGAAGCGGCCCGGTGCCCAGACCAGGCCCGGGCTCGCCGGGCTCGCCCGGCCCATCCGGCTCGCAGGGCCCGCCGGGCTCGCCGGGCTCGCCGGGCCCCAAGACCGTTCCGCAGGCTCAGCGGATGGCGGACCGGCTGCGCCTCGGCGACCTGATGGCCGACTCCCGGATGCGGATCTGGAAGCGGCGGCTGCTGGTCGCGATCGTGGCCGGACTGATCTTCACGTTCATCTTCACCTGGCGGGCGGGCCTGACCGCCGCGGTGCTCGCGGCCATCGCCGACGCCGTCTACCGGTCGCGGACCACCGCGTCGATGCCGCCCGGCGTCCGGCTGACCGGCGCGCAGAAGCGCACCCAGCGCCAGCTGGCGCGGATGGAGCGGTCCGGTTACCGGGCCCTGCATTCGCGGCCCATCCCGGGCAGCCGCGAGTTCATCGACCACTTCGTCGTCGGGCCGACCGGCGCGTACGCGATCGACTCGGAGTCGTGGGACAAGCGCCTGCCCATCCGGACCCGGAACGCCCGGCAGCTTTACCACGGCCCGTTCACCAAGAAGGACCGGCTGGAGCACGCGCGCTGGGAGGCGCAGCAGGCCAGCGACCGGCTCTCCGCCGAGCTCGGCCACCCGGTCTACGTCCGCCCGGTGCTGGCCATCTATGGGCCCAAGGTGCCCTGGCTCGTCGCGACCATCCGCGAGGTCGACGTGTTCAGCGGCGACCGGCTCCGCAAGTACCTGCGGCGGAACGCCGGGATGCGGGACCGGTCGACGCTCGGCGCGGGCGAGATCGAGGAGATCTACGCCGCCGCGGCCCAGGTGCTTCCGCTCAACAATGCGGCCCAGCACACTCCGGTAGGCTGAGGAAACCTGCGAGCAGGGCTTCCCCTGCGTTCCTCGGCTCATATTTCGGAGATGACCGTTATGCCACCGCTTCGGTCCCGCACTGTCACGCACGGCAGGAACATGACGGGGGCCCGCGCGCTGATGCGGGCCTCGGGCGTCGCGCGCGAAGACATCGGCAAGCCGATCGTGGCGGTCGCCAACAGCTTCACCGAGTTCGTTCCCGGGCACGTCCACCTGCGTGAGGTCGGCCAGGTCGTCGCGGCCGCGGTCAAGGCGGCCGGGGCCATCCCCCGCGAGTTCAACACCATCGCCGTGGACGACGGCATCGCGATGGGGCACGGCGGGATGCTGTACTCGCTGCCGAGCCGCGAGCTCATCGCGGACGCGGTCGAGTACATGGTGAACGCGCACTGCGCGGACGCGCTGATCTGCATCTCCAACTGCGACAAGATCACGCCCGGCATGCTGATCGCGGCCATGCGGCTGAACATCCCGACCGTGTTCGTCTCCGGCGGCCCGATGGAAGCCGGTAAGCCCGTGGCCGGCCTCACCACGGACGGGCGCAAGCTCGACCTCATCGACACGATGGTCGCCTCGGCGGACCCGTCGGTGTCCGACGCCGACCTGCTCGACATGGAAGAGGCCGCCTGCCCGACGTGCGGCTCCTGCTCGGGCATGTTCACGGCCAACTCGATGAACTGCCTGACCGAGGCGATCGGCCTCGCGCTGCCGGGCAACGGCACCACCCTGGCCACGCACGCCGCCCGGCGCGGCCTGTTCGAGCGTGCGGGGACGGCGATCGTCGACGTGGCCCGCCGCTACTACGCCGACGACGACGAGTCGGTGCTGCCGCGCGCCATCGCCAGCCGGGACGCATTCGAGAACGCGATGGCCCTGGACGTGGCGATGGGCGGGTCGACCAACACGATCCTGCACCTGCTCGCCGCGGCGCACGAGGGAGGCGTGAACTTCGGCCTCAAGGAGATCGACGAGCTGTCGCGCCGGGTGCCCTGCCTGTGCAAGGTCGCGCCGAGCAGCAGCTATCACGTGGAGGACGTGCACCGGGCCGGCGGCATCCCGTCGATCCTCGGCGAGCTGGACCGGGCCGGCCTGCTCAACACGGCGGTCCGCACGGTGCACAGCGATTCGCTGCGGGACTTCCTCGACGCCTGGGACCTGCGCTCGGAATCCGTCTGCGACGAGGCCGTCGAGCTGTACCACGCGGCGCCCGGCGGGGTCCGGACCATTCAGCCGTACTCGCAGTCGGCCCGCTGGGAGAACCTGGATACCGACCGCGAGGGCGGCTGCATCCGGGACATAGCGCACGCCTACACCGCGGACGGCGGCCTGGCCGTGCTCCACGGGAACCTGGCCCCCGAGGGCGCGATCGTCAAGACGGCCGGCGTCCCGGAGGAACTGTTCCGGTTCTCCGGGCCCGCGCGGGTCTTCGAGAGCCAGGAAGCAGCCGTGGATGGCATCCTCGGCGGTGCGGTCAGCGCGGGCGACGTCGTGGTGATCCGGTACGAGGGGCCGCGCGGCGGGCCGGGGATGCAGGAAATGCTGTACCCCACGAGCTTCCTCAAGGGCAAGGGCCTGGGGCGGGCGTGCGCGCTGATCACCGACGGCCGCTTCTCCGGGGGGACGTCCGGGCTTTCCATCTGCCACGTCGCGCCGGAAGCGGCGCTGGGCGGCGTCATCGCCCTGGTGGCGGACGGCGACCAGATCACGATCGACATTCCGCGCCGTGACCTGACGCTGGAGGTGCCCGACGCCGAGCTGGCGGCCCGCCGGGACCGGGTCCTGGCCCAGCTGCACACCTACCGCGCGGCGGACCGGGAACGGCCGGTCAGCGCGGCGCTGCAGGCGTACGCGGCGATGACCACCTCGGCGGCACACGGTGCGGCGCGTGATGTCAGCCTGCTCGGTGACCGGGCCTTCGGGGACTCCAGGGGCCAGTGAGCACCCAGGATTTCGTCCGGGCCGCGCGTGGATCCGACGCAGCGGACGTGGCCCGCATCCAGGTCGAATGCTGGCGCCAACGGTACGCCGGGATCATCCCGGAGGCGGTTCTCGCCGAGCTGACCAGCGACGACGCCGCCGACCGCTGGCGTGAGCGATGGGCGGAAGCGATCGGCAAGCCGCCGACGAGCAAGCACCGGGTCCTGGTATCCACCAGCGGCCGGGCGGTCGCCGGTTTCGCCTCGGTGGGGCCGGCCAGTGACGAGGACCGCTGGCCAGCCACCGACGCGGAACTGTACGAGCTGCGCATCGCACCCGGCCTGACCAGGCAGGGGCACGGTGGCCGGCTGCTCAACGCCGTCGCCGACACCCTCGCCGGCGACCGTTTCACCCAGGCGTCCGCGTGGGTGCTGGAGGCCGACACGGCGATGCGCCATTTCCTGGAAACGGCGGGCTGGGCCGGAGATGGCGCGCGGAGCGAACTGGACATGGGCGTCCGCGTCCCGATCGTGCGACTGCACACGTCGCTGCCGGCACCACCCGAATAGGCGACCCGATTGACCCGGCCCGATTGACCCGGTCCGCGAACCAGGAAGGAACCAACGTTGGCGCAGCCACGAGATTGGCTGGCGGGCACGCGGCCGCGGACGTTGCCGGCCGCGGTCGTCCCGGTCCTCATCGGCACCGGAGTCGCCTTCGGCTACGGCCGGTTCTCCGCCTGGCGCGCGGTGCTCGCGCTGATCGTGGCGCTCTTCCTGCAGATCGGCGTCAACTACGCCAACGACTACAGCGACGGCATCCGCGGCTCGGACACCCACCGCGTCGGGCCGACCCGGCTGGTCGCGGCGGGGCTGGCCCCGGCCCGGCAGGTGCTGGCCGCCGCGTTCGCCTGCTTCTTCTGCGCGTGCGTGGCCGGGCTGGTGCTGGCGATCTTCACGTCGTGGTGGCTCATCGGAGTGGGCGCGGCCGCGGTCGGGGCGGCCTGGTTCTACACGGGCGGCTCCCGTCCGTACGGGTACCAGGGACTGGGTGAAGTCGCGGTCTTCGCGTTTTTCGGGCTGGCCGCGGTGGCCGGGACCGCCTACGTGCAGATGGACAGGCTGAGCTGGCTCGGCCTGATCGCCGCGCTCCCGGCCGGGCTGCTGTCCTGCGCGCTGCTGATGATCAACAACCTGCGGGACATCGGCTCCGACACCGACGTGGGCAAACGTACGCTCGCGGTGCGCCTCGGCGACCTGCGCAGCCGGAAGGTGTACGTGACGTCCCTGCTCGTCCCGTTCGTCATCGCGCTGGCCGTCACCCCGGCGCGGCCGCTCACCGCGCTCACCCTGCTGGCGCTGCCGCTGGCCCTCGGCCCGATCCGGGCGGTCCGTTCCGGTGCGGTGGGCCCCGCGCTGATCCGCGCCCTCGGGCAGACCGGCCGGCTGCAGCTTGCGTTCGGCGCCGCGCTCACCATCGGTCTCGCTATCCGCTTCTGACCGCTGTAGGCCCGGTAGGCTGCTGGTCACCTGCGGGCCACCGAAGGGGACTCTTGGGGTTAAAAGCCCCAAATGGGACGAAGTGATCTTTCTGGTCTTATCCGCCGGGCTGTGAATTGTGAGGAATGCTCCTACGTGGGGAAATGATTGGGTTTACGCTTCCGAGTAGCGGTGATCAAGGATGCCACAGTGATAATCCGCGAGTACGGCGACCGGGAGGGTACATGACGCACCCCCGCAACGCCCAGCCTTCCGGGGCCGACGCAGACAAGGCTGCCTTCCTGCGTGATCTCCGGGCGCTGCGCGATCAGGCGGGCTTGCAGACTCGCGACCTCGCGGCTCGAGCGCACTATCCGGAGGACACGCTCATAACCGCCGAGGCTGGTCCTGCGCTGCCCAGCCTTCCGGTTCTCGAAGCGTACGTACGCGGATGCGGCGCGCGGCCGGCCGACTGGGAAGAGCGCTGGCGCCGGCTCATGTCCATGCCAGCCGAGGAGCTGGGATCGGCGCTGCCCACCCGGGCACCGGTCGCGAACCGGCCGCCCACCAGGGCCGAGAGTGCCGGGCCAATCGGCTTGAGCGCGGCGGAGCAGGCGGCCCTCGCCCCGGGCCTGGCGCGTGTCGCGGCTGGCCTCGGCCCGACGACGGTGGCCGCGGACACCGGTTCATGGTTCAGCCGGCCGGAGGTGACCGCCGCCGAATCGGCCGCCGGTCCGGCCGCCTCATCAGGAGCTGTCCCGGCCGCGCCGGACAGCGGAGCGGACTGGCGCACGCCGGACCACGGCGCGGTGCGGCCGTTCACCGATGGCAGGGCGGGACGGCGCTCGCCGGAGGGTGAAACGGCTTGGCCCCCGGCCGAACGCGCCCCAGCATGGCCGGCGGCAGATAGCGGCACAGCGTGGCCGGCGGCAGATAGCGGCCCGGCGTGGCCGGCGGCGGCCGATCGCGCCCCGGCCTGGCCCGCCGCGCAGCCCGGCACGTCCCG
>PLRW01000021.1 GCA_003164955.1 Actinomycetota bacterium | reverse complement strand
GAACGCGGCGATGGCGACGTTATGGCCGAGGGAGGCAAGCCGTGGCGCCAGTTGCGCAACCTGCTGCCCGTACCCCGACGGCACGAACGGGGCGTTTGTCGGGCCGATAAGGATGCGTGACACGGCTCACCTCCTCCCGGTCATCGCTGTACTGGTCAGATCTGGTTGAACGGGTGCTGCAAGACGGCATACGTTACCGGCCCGGCGACGGACGCCCAGTCCAGGTACAGGTTCCCGTCCGCCTGCTCGTACCGGTCGGTGGTGAACGGCCCGACGATCGCCGTGCCCGCCGTGGTGCCCCACGTGTAGGTCAGGTCACCGACGGAGCCCTGCGTGAACACGGCGCTGGACGGATACGGGGAGGTCTGCGCGGTGCCGGCGACGTTGTTGCCGTTGCCGGTCGCCCGGACGGTCAGCGTGCCGGCCGTGGTGCCCCACTGGACGGCCAGGGACACCTTCGCCAGGTTCGTGGTGGCCAGGGTGCCGGCCGCCACATAGTCACCCGCGGCATGCGGGGTGTTCCACGTTACGGCGGTGCCGCCGTCCTTGGTCAGCGCGGTGACCGTGGCCAGGGAACGTGCTGTCATGGTTTAGCTCCTTTCCCGGTCAGATTCCGGACGGGCGGGTGACGTAGGCGACGGCGATAGCGTCTGGCCGAACGAGCTTGGAACCGAAAACATGCAGGCCACGTACGCCGTCCGCGAAAGTCGTCTGAAGCCTCAACGCTTCTGTCTGGACTATCTGCTCTGCGTACGTAATTGCCATCGGATGCCCGGCCTGGCAAATCCAGTTCGCACCCGAGTAGTTGATCGAGTTGTTCGACACGTAAATGTCGAAACCGGCGGCCCTGCCGATCATCCCGGTCGTGAACACCTCGGAAGGCTGGCCCTGCATGTCGGTGACCGCGATGAACGCCTGGGTCTGCTCAAGCAGCGCCTCGGCCCACGGCGGCACGATCACATACCGGCCCTGCATGGGAATGTTCGCCTCGGTCAGCTGCACCTTCAGCGGGAGCAGGACCTTGGTGTAGAAGTCCGCCGGGGTGGCGGAAGCGAAAAGGGCAGGCGTGATCGGGACACTGGAGGTGCCGACAGTGTTACCGGACGCGACCCCGGTGTAGAGACCGGCGATGTACGTGTCGGCGGTGTTGGCCAGCACGTAACTCGCGCGCTCTTCCAGGTAGGACTGCATGTCCCCGGCGGCCTGCCGCCGGTCCACGTCGTCCACGGAGAAGCTGAACGAGTACGCCTGGTCGATGTTCATGTCCAGGCCGGCGTCGTTCAGCGTCTGGTAAGTCAGTGTGCTGTTCGGCGTGTACGAGGTGACCACCGGGTCACCGAACTGCGTGATGTGGACGACGTTGCCGGGACCGCTGATCTCGCCCTCGTAGTCGTTGTTGACGACTCCGGGGCCGCCGAAGACGAGGTTCTTCTGGAGGGCGGCCAGGATGACCTTGGACCAAATTTCCGGTTTGAACGCTAGAACACTCACTTGTCACCACCTAGGGTGTTTGTCCGTATTGGGACACGGGTGAACGGATGGGATTACTCCGGCCACCACGCCCGGTGGTGCGTGCCGTTGGTGGTGCTGAAAAGAGCGCGCCTGGCGCGTGAACTAGCGGCGCGAACCGCGCCGCGGACCGAACCCGAGACTGATCAGGAGCCCATCGTTGATGGCCTTCTCAAGCTGCGACGGGGCCGCCGCGTCCACGTCCTGCTGCGTCCACTGCCTCGGCGTGCTCGGCGCACCCGTGAACTCGGCGCCCGACTTCGGTACCGTCGGCGGCGCAGGAGGCTGCGGCCCGGCCGGGACGGCAGGGGTGAGCTTGTACTGCGGGTGAGCGTCCAGCGCCGTGGTGATCGCGGCGGCGACACGCTCACCGAAATCACCGGCCGCCGGGTCAAGCGCGGCGAGCGTGCCGGTGAACGAACGGGAATCGAGCAGCGCGTTCCCATCGGCCTGCATGGCCGCAGCGGCACGGAACACGGCCAGTTCCACCGCGGCCTGCCGGGCGCGGTCCCGTTCGGCGGCCGACTCGGCCTGCGACGTCTGGAGCTGCTTGCTCAGTTCCTCCGCTGAGGGCGGCTCGTCACTGACGAGGCCGAGAGCTTTGCCCATGGCCAGCCGCTGGGCTTCCTGCTCGGCGCGCATCGCCTCAACAGCGGCGGTGGCCGCGTCGGCTGCCTCTTTGGCTTTGACCCGGTTCCCGGCGTTCTCGTCGCGGAGCTTGCGGAACTCTTTCTGCGCCCATGACGGCAGGTCGTCAACAGCGGCGGCGGGGGGCTCCTGGCCAGTCCCGGTGGGCTGTGACGGTTCGCTGCCCGCAGCCGGTGCGGGTGGCGCGGGAGCAGGCGCGGCGCTGGGAGCTGGTTCCGCTGGCGCTCCCGTGGCCGACGGTTCTACGGCTGGCTCGGACCCTCCCGCGATGAGGCGGATGGGCTGGCCGTTCTTGCGGTAGCCGAGGATCTCGCCGGGCATGATCCTTCGATGCTGGTCGTGCTCGGACATGCTGCTTGCCCTCCTGGGGCCTCGCGAAAGCCTGGCGCCTGGCCGGGCATGAGAAACCCGCCACGATGGGCGGGCGGTCTACGGTTGGTGTGGCGCGAGCGCGTACACGCTGGCGCTAGGGGTCACGGCCGTTACGCCTCTTGGCAGAGTGCAGGGTCAGGCGGTGTACGCCGCCTGGGACCGGCGTTGAGGCTGCGTTCTGCCCGGCCGTGACCCTTTCGTGGCCGTGGCCGCGCCCGGTGCCGGGGAGCTAACACCCGCTACGATCCGGCAGCGCGGCTGCGGCCCGGCTAGTGCGCCCGGGTCTACAGTGAGCGCATGGAGCGCGAAATTTCCGCTGACCCGATTGGCCAGCTCATGCAGATCGGCGGCTCACTGAACATCTGGCATGACCGGATAGTTGCCGCCCTCTACCCCGCTGAGCTGGTGTTTGTGCTCCCGAACGGGGTTGCCGAGGGAATCACGGAGTATCTGGGCTGCAAGATCGTTCACGCTGATGTTGACCGTCCGCTGGTCTGCATACCAGCGCGCTAGTGCGCCCGGAACGGATGCTCCCGGCGTGCCGCGCCGACCTTCGTCATGACGACGCCGGCTTCCTGCCGGTGCTGAGCGGACGCCGCCCTGGCTGCTGCGAGGTTCCGGCGTGCCTTTGACCGTGCCTGCGGTGTGACCGCGGCGTGCGCGGCCCGGCCGGCCTTGCGGACGTTCCGCTCAAGCGCCCGCTGTTTCTGGCTGGCCTTGTAGGCGGCTGCGGCCTGCTCGGGGGAGACGGGACCGACCGCCCCGGGCGCGGGTCCCGTGCCTACGGGAATCCACGAGCACCGGCAGTTAGGGTGCCTGAACCCGGCGGACGTGGCCTCGCCCAGCGTCGGGTAACCAGCCGTCGCCCCGGTCAGCGAGAGCGTCATGCCCAGCCACGGGATGCACAGCGGGCAGGAGCCTTCGGTGCTGGTCGTGTAGGTGCGGATCAGGTCCAGCCCGGACCGGATCATCGCCTTGGCCTGCATGTCGTCCCAGGCGTTGCTGACCGCCGTGCGCGTGGCCATCTCCACGTAGGCGGTCAGGTCCCAGTTCCGGCCGGCCCGGTCGGTGAACCCCGTGACGCCCCGGTCGGCGAGGTCGTCGAGGGCTTTCTGTGCGGCCTGGATGCGGGACAGCGACAGCGACGACTGCGGCATCCCGCCGCGGGTGTCCGCGATGGCGCGCTCTACCGCGTCCCGGTACGGGGAGAAGATGTTCCGCGGCCCCTCGGCGGCGCCGGGAACGCCCCTGAGCGGCGCCGCGGGCGTAGCCTCGGCAGCCTTCGCTGCGGCGTCCGTAACCGTGGTCAGGGCGTCTTGGAGCGCCGCTGCGGCCGTGCCCGCAGCCTGGTCGAGGGACTGGGCGAGCTGCCGGGTGTAGGCCAGCATGTCCCTGACCGCTGTCGGTTCCGACGGCACTGTCTCACCGATCGCCTGCCGGGCAGCCTGATCGGTCGCGGCCATCGCGTCGCCGAGGGCTCTGCCGATCTTCCGCACCGAGGCAGCGAACGTGGCGTAGGTGGCCTGCCGCAGTTTGCGTGCGGCGTTCGCCCTGGTCATGTGCCCGGCAGCGACTTTGCGGGCGAGCGCGGCGAGGGTGGCGATGAGAACGAGCTCGATCTGCCCGTAGATGGCGGCTACGGCGTCGGCCACGGCCTGGGCGTGGTCTTCGCGGGCGTCGCCGGGGGTCTTCGGCAGTGGTGCAGTCACAGGTAGCGGCCCCGTCCAAGCGCCTGTCTGCCTCCGGGCTCAGCCTTACGGCTGCCGGTGAAACGGAGTGATGACCGCCTTTACCGGCGCTTCGACCTGCCTAGCTGAGCGCGAGCTTCGCGTGCCCGTTCTGCCCCGACAGCAGCTTGGACGACAACTCCCTCAGCCCCCGCATCCCGTCCGTGACCGCCTTCTCCACATCAGCCACGGACGGGTCCGGGGAGCTGATCTGGGACAGGTTCAGCAGCGGGCCCTGGCCGAGCAGCGGGGACCGTTTCGTCAGCGTCAGCACGTAGACGGCCATCGGCTTGCCGTCCGGTCCCGGGGCGATCATCGGCGTGCAGTCGAACCCGAAGTCTTCCCCGAGGCAGCCGGCCTCGATCACGGTCAGCGCCGCGGTGCGGATCTTCGCCGAAATGTCGCAGCCGCCCATTACTCTTTCATCCTCACTCCGCCGACGGCGCGTATCACGCCGAGCACGATCCCTGTGACCGCTTCGCAGTCCCGGCACTTCACCCAGCTGCAGGTCACCGAAGGGCAGTGGGCTTTAACGTCGGGCGTGCCGCAGTTCCCGCAGCCATGCACGTAACGCTCAGCGGCGCTGCTGCCCATCAGTCCTCGCCTTCCCTGGGCCAGTCGCCATACAGCGCTTCATGGTGCATGCCGTTCGCCGACCAGGTTGGCGTTGACGCAGCGTGGGCTTTCGACAGCCAGCGTTCACCGTCATGGTCCATCCACTCGGCGACCAGCGACCAGCCGGTCAGGACCGCATCCTGACCGCGCGGCGCATGGGCCTGGATCGCCTCATGGACGGCATCGCGGGCAGGGTCTCCCTGATCCATTTCAGTCTTCCCCGTCCCCGGCACAGCAGGTGCAGCGCCGGTCCTGGCATCGGTGGCACTGGCCGCGCGCACAGAACGAGCACACCCATCCGGCGGTCCCGGTGTCCTCGTCCATCAGGAGGTGCGGTTCCTCCTGCCGAGCTTCCGGTTCCCCGCGTCGACCCGGTCGAAGAGGCTCATGCCGGTCGCGGCGAGGGACAGATCCCGGACACCGCGCCCGGAGCGCATCGGCACCGACGACTGGCCCGGGCCCTTCGCCGGGAACGGGGTGTTCCCGCCGGGCTTTGTCGGCCCGGGGCCGCCCGGCTGGCCGGGTTTCGCCCGGGTGTGCTCGCTCAGGTCAGCTTTGGAGTTCTTGCCGCCCGGGTCGCGGGATTCACCCTTGGGCTTCGGGACACGGCTGACCCGTGACGCTGCCCTCTTCGCCGCCATCACTTCCCCTTCCGGCTGGGACGCCAGGCCGCTGAGATGAGAACAGGCATCAGTACCCTCCCGTCACCGCGCCGCCACCAATGAACTTCGTGGCCTGCTCATACGGGCCCGGCGAGGTGGTCGTGACACCCGTGTCGTCCTCATCGGATGTCNNCCGGGTTGCCGCCCACCGTCTGCGGGAACCCGCCCGAGGGGGGCGCGGTCACGCAGGCGTCCGCATGGTCCCGCTGCCTTTGCAGGTCACCGGACATGTCCCGCAGGCTCGCACCGGGAGCCATCGACGGCACCGTCTTGCCCGGCGGCTCCGGCAGTGCCTCACCCGGGCTCATGGTCACTTGCTGCTGTTGCTGTCAGCCTGGTCGCTGGGGCCAGCCGACGCGCCGGTGCCCGGCATCGGGCCGGAACCGGTGACGTGCTTGCCGACCCGGGCCGAATTGTCGTGGTTGTCCTGGCCGGGAGCGCTGGACGGGACATGCGAGCCGCTGTCACCGATAGCCATGATGATCACACCTTCCGTGGGTTACTTGCTCTTGCGCCGGTTCTTCGCCGCCGTCTTCTGGCCCTTGGCCAGCACATTCTTCGCAAACGCGGCCTGCTTGGCCGCTTTCGGCCCGAACTTCCCCGCCGCCGCGGCGTCCATCTTCGCCTTCGGGATCGGCTTGCCCTGCGCCACGCCAACCGACTCGTGCAGGCCGCCCTTCTGGAAACGGATCGGCGGCCTGCCACCCGACTTGATCGTCTGCGTCCTGCCTTTACCCGCGGCCATGCCGCCTCCTACCCGATCTGAGGGTCACCGGTTTCCGGCAGATCCGCCGCGGCCGGCGCCTCGGACGGGTCGGCGAGCTCCTGAACTTCCTCACCGAGCGTCTCGGTGCTGCCCATCGGCGGCGACAGCATGATCTTCGCGTGCCCGGCCAGGTCGAGGCCCGTCTCCGCGTAGATCATCTTCACTTCGTCGCGGACTTCCTCATCGGACCAGTCCGGGTGAACGAGCCGCACGAGGGTTTCCTTGCTGGCCGCGTCCGCGCCGGACAGGGCCGCCGCGGTCTGCGCTAGCTCCAGCTGGTCCGGGAGCACCACGTCGGGGAACTCGGCCTCGGGGCGTTCCGGGGTGATCGTGGCGTCGTTGAAAATGCACCGCTTCACCGCGAGCCACCCGTACAGGATGTCCCTCACGGCCGGCCGCCAGTACAGGACTTTCTTCTGCCGGGTGATCAGCGTGTGCCGTTCGCGGGCCCGGATCTCCGTCGCGGTCATCGCTGCGCCCTGGCTGTCGTACTCGCCGAACGTCTGCCCCGAGTAACCGGCGCCCTGGACGATGCGGTTGATGTAGTTGTCGGCGGTGGCCTGATGCTCCTGGAAGCGGATCGCGAACTGGTTCGCCATGATGTCGTTCGTCCCGCCGCCGCCGGCAGTCATCATGCTGATCGGGCTGTAGACCTGCCGGTCCGGGTCGAAGACGGCACCCTTGCCGCGGCCGATGTTGTCGAGGTACTGCTGCGGGACGATCAGGCGTGCCTTCGCGAGCCGCAGGTCCCGCTGCCACGAGCTGTAGACCTCATCGAGGCCGTCCATCAGCGTCTCGACACCGGAGTAATCGGACCGGCCCATCGGCGCCACCGCGGGCCCGAGATCCCGCCAGATCTTGTTGGGCAGCATGTTCGGCACGTACACGACCGTGCTCGCGTCGAGCGGCATGTCCGGGAAACGGATCGCGTTGCCCTCGGACAGGTACTGCGCGAACGACGCTGTTTCCGGGAAGTCCGTCAGCGGGTAGACGCGGCCAAGGTCGGTCTGGTCACCGACGTAGACGGAATGGAAGATGGCGTTCTGGCCCGGCGCGTGCATCTCCAGATGCCGCACCACTTCCGCGCCGTCATCGGAGATCACCCGCCAGAAGGTGACCGCGAGCAGCTTCCCGCAGGAGAACAGCGGCACCGCCGCATCCGCCGGCACCACGTCCAGCATCGGCTCATCGGAGACGTCCGTGTCCCACACGACACGGATGAACACGCCGCCCATCGCCGAGGCGGTCTCCGCCGCTTCCAGGAGTTTCGCGTGGGTGTTGTCGCCCATCAGGTCATCGAGGGCTGCCTGGTTGGCCTGGTTCGCGGCGGTGATGACGGGGGGCTTGGAGAACAGGAGATCCGCGCTGGTGGAGGCGATGTCGGAGGCGAGCGGGACGTGCATCTTCGTGCGCTTCTCACCCGGCGGGATCGGGCTCCCCCAGAAGGTGTAGGAGATGCTGCCGAGCAGGCCGCCGCGGAACTGGCCCGGTTTCGGGATCGGCAGGCCCGGCTCGCCCGTGGTGGCGAAGAACGCGCGGCCGACCGGGCTGTTGGCGCCGAGGTTGTAGTACGNNCTGGTTCCCCGGTCCACCAGGCGCTCCACTGCCGCCATTGGTAGGTCACCGGGTTCATTTCCGGTGGGGGCCAGGGGCGGTTGGTGGTGGGCATGAGCATGCGGAGCCTGTCATCGGCAAAAGGCATGCTCACCGGGTGGCCACCTCCCGGTTATCGGTGGAGGCTGTACTCCCGTAGAAACTTTGTCCATGTACTTGACGAGTGTTCCCGGAGGCAGATCAGCCGTGACAGATGAGACTCCCGAGCAGGTGGCCATGGGTGCCGCGACCCTAGCTGTCCGGAAGATCCTCGCGTCCGCGAAGAATCCCCGGACACTCCTGGGGAAAGCCAGCCCGACCATGGTCGCCTTCCATGCCGCATACGAGGCGGTGTCGGTCTACCGGGAGACGGAAGCCCACGAGCGCGCCCGCCGGGCTGGAGAGGTGTGCCGACAGTGCGGACTGCGGCCGTGACGTCTAGCCGCTGACCCTGAGCCTGTTCGCTTCCGCCCACGCTCGCCGATGTGCCTTGCGGCAGAACACGTAGCGCCAGGTCCCGTCCTCGCCCGGCACCGTGTGCTCAAGCCGGTAGAGCCCCGGCCACTGGCAGTCCCCGAACGCACAGGCGAGCGGGCGCAGGCCCTTCCGGGCGCACACCCGGCCATGCAGCGCGCGGACCAGCCTGGCCAGCGGATGACCGGCGCGGCGCTCGCGGGGCGCGTCCGTGACGGTGACGGATGGCCGGTCGTGGCCGGTTCCGCAGCCGGGGCAGACCTCCAGCACGTTCACGACGGGGCCTGCCGTGGTGCGGTGATGGAGCGGGACACGGACGCGGGAGGGTAGCTGGCAGACGGCGCACCAGCAGTGAAACTCGGGCTCACCCGCGACGATAAGCGGAGGCTTCATTTTGGTAGACCCTCAAGTTGGCCAGACTATCCGGCCGGTGAGCGACGGTAAGAACGATCAAGGGAGCCGCAGGTCAGGGCGTTAGGCTGTAGGCGCGCTATTTTGGTACGGCACCGGGTTGGTCAGGCCGCGAGCGGTATCCGCGAGTGCCACAGGCTGCGGCTTGTCGCGCATCCGTAGCGGGTCGCGTCGAGCCCATGGTCGTTGATCTTGACCGGCTTGTCCTCACCTTTCCGTGCCGCCTTGTCGTCCCAGCTGTACGACGGAAACTCCCCGATCACCGCGGGACACCCTGACCGGGAGAACTTCAGGCGCCCGGCCGACAGCAGCGACGACACGAGCCTGATCCCGTCAAGCACCGCGTTGTCGCCGTCCGCGACGTTCCACCCGTCCTGGAATGCCTGCACCTTGAACGACGCCGCCGACGGGTCGATGATCAGGTACTCCGGGATGGGGCCGTGCAGGCGGGTGCCGGGGAACCGGACGGTGGTCAGCCATTCACGCAGGTGCCGCGAATACTCCAAGTCGGTGAGCTGACGGTGTTTCTGCCGCGAGTCCCAGCGCCACTCACTGACGCCGTACAGGCAGTCCCGCCGCATGCCGTGCTCGTCGTTCTCCGCGCCGACCCCGAGCAGGATGGCGTGGAACGGGTTCGTGGTGCCGTAGTCGGCGGCGACGGCCAGCCATTGCGTGATCGGCGGCGGGATGTCGATGACATGCCGGTCCTCATCCCACATGTCATAGATCGCGCCTTCAGCGGCGACCCACAGGCCCTCAATGAACCGCTTCCGCCACAGCCCGGTGAACTCCGCCGACAGCGCCTTGATGTAGGCGGCGGACAGGTGCGGATTGTCGGCCAGCCGGAAACTGAACCGGGCCAGGTCAAGGCGGTCATCAGCGGCCGACCGGAGCAGCTTGCCGTGATGATCCAGCCACAGCGACGCGCGGGACAGATAGTCGCGCATCAGGAAATGGGCCGGGGAATCAGGGTTGCTCGTGCCGAAAACCTTCGCCCCGTCGAGGCTCAGCCGGGACAGCAGCATCGACCAGAACGACTCCGGGACCGTGGACACCTCATCGACGTAGGCGCCGATGAGGGTGAGGCCGCGGATCTTCTCCTGTGCCCGCTCGTCGTTCGCGCCGGCGACGTAGACACGGCGGTTCAGCAGCCACAGCTCGCCTGATCCGGCGACGAGCCGGCACCGGGCCGGGCCGAGCCATTCCACCAGCGGGTCAATGATGTTCCGCTTGAGGGTCCGCTCCGTCTTCCCGGTCATCAGGAGATTGCCGGGGGGTGCTTCGCGGACGAACTTCAGCCACCGGATCAGGCTGGAAACCGTCTTGGAGGACCGGACGGACCCTTCCCACAGGTTGATCCGGGCATCCGCCAGCCGCACCGATTCGAGGCCCTTCCCGGCGAGCGGCTCAATGTGCGGCACTTAGCCGCCGGCCTCGCCGAGCATCCCCCGCAGCCATGCGTCCACGGCGCTCAGGCCGCCGTCCTCGCTGTCGTGCTGCTCAAGCCGGATGCTCTTGTCCACCGAGATGCCGAGCGCCGTGTAGGCGGCCCTGGCGTCAGGCAGCGGCGGCAGGTCCAGGGTCACGATCTCCGCGCCCTCGGGCGTGCCGACGACGACCTGATACTTCTCCCAGGCGCGCTTGCGGAACCGCTGCGCGTCGTGCAGCAGGTCAACCTTCAGCTGCGCGCGCAGGGCCTTGCAGTCGGCTTCGGCCGCGCGCGTGGCTTTTTCGGTCTGCGACCGTTCGAAAGCATCCGTGATGTTGTTGTCGGCCGCGAGTTTGGTGACGGTGGACCGTGCTATCCCGTGGTCGCGGGCGATCTGGCCGGCTGACGTGCCGTTCTCCCGCGCTGCCCTGATGTCTTTCAGTACCGCGCCGCGTTTGCGGGCGCTCAGTGGCTTGGGCATGGGCGGTTCCCCGTCGTGCTGGCAGCCGCCTGGGCCGCGCTGGATGAGGTTCGGGGGGCTAGGTGAACAGCCGGAACACCATGTGGAAGAACAGCCACACGCAGAACGCGGCGATGAAGAACCGCAGGCACGTCCAGGCCCGGTTGATCTGCTCAAGCCGCCACACGTAGTCCGACAGCGTGAACTGCGGGTGACCGGACCACAGGGCGGTCAGCTCGATCGCGAGGAACGCGGCGATCCAGGCGATCCACAGCAGCGGGTAGGCGAGGGACGCGCGCATCCGGGCCTCCCGCGGCTCAGGGGCGTCTCGTCAGGTGCGCGGTGAGGACGAGGATGCCGCCGAAGCCGAGGAGGGTCAGGACGGAGATGAACGCGACGAGGGCAGCGTGAAACAGCATGGCGGAACCGATCGGGCGAGGGTGAGAGAGGCCGAATGGCCTGCCTGACCCTATCCGTCAGGCGGCGACGGGAAAGGCGCGGCGGGTAAGGCCCCGGGCCATCTTCTCCGCGCGCTCACTGGTCGCATGCTCGGCCTTGGCGATGTCCAGCAGCCGGTAGAGGCGCTGGCCCTTCGCGTTGCGGATCTCTTCGCCGTGCTCGTCGGTGGCCACGGGCAGGTGGCCGCGCTCACGCCACTTGCAGATGGTGGTGACCTTCAGCCCCGTGTACCCGGACGCTTCCTTCGCGGTGAGGAGAGCGTTGACGTCGAGCAGAGGGCCGTCCACGGTCACCTCCCTGCGGGCACAAAAAAACAGCCCCCGGAAATCCGGGGGCCTGTGGGTACAGTGATCCACGCAGAGAATATGACGTGTCAAGCGCCCCGGTCAAACGTGACGCGCGGGACTCACGATGCGAGCGGTTCGCTGCCCTGCCCGCCCGGTGTGATCGCCTCGGCCTGTGCCGCCACCTCGTTCTCATAGTCGGCATACGACAGGACGCGGTAACAATCCGGGTTGGCGCATTCCACCCGGTCGTCACCTTCCTCCCAGGTGAGCGTCAGCAACCGGCACCCGGGGCAGCGCATCGGCTTCCGCAGTTTCCGCACGCCCGCTTTCGCCGACCGCCTGAAATCCCGGTGCCACTGCATCACCTCGGCGCCGAAGTCCGCGGCGATGGGAGAGGACAGGATGCCGTCGAGGTGATGCACGAGCCACGCGATACACGAGGTGGACACTGACGCGAGGAACCCGCGGCGCGCGGCCCCGGGCCATTGCATGTGCTCCCGGTAGGCGGCCTCCCAGCCGGACAGCATCGCCATCAGGTCTTTCAGCTCGTCGGCCGCGCCGGACGGGGAGATGGCTTCCGGGGTGCTGGACACCCGTTCGGCGCTGTCGGAAGATGCCCGGTGGCCGTCAGCGGTCGCGGCGAGGAGAGCGGCCAGCTCGTCCAGTTCGGCGAGGGTCACGCGGATCTGGGCGGCGCACCGGCCGCACCATGCCGGGTCACCGTAGACGGGCTGGATGAGGGGCGGTTCCGGGCGGGACTGGCCGGGATCGAGGATGCCGTCCCGTTCATAGGCGGCGAGGGCCTGCCCGTAGGCTTCCCGGGCTTCCCGCCAGCGGGCGTTGCAGCTTCCGGGGCACGCGGTCACATCCGTCACGGGAGCCAATATGGCGGAACGGGCAGACCGGTGCCAACAGGGACGCGCTCAGGCTCAGCTTCCACCGGATGCCACCGGAGAGCCGGCAGCCGCTTCACCCACTGTCACCACGCACTTGTATCGCACGGCGTTCGGCTCGTCACCCGGCCCCGGGATCGCCATTACCGTGAGGATCTCAAGGTCGGCGCCCGGCGGGAAGGATGCCCGTGCGGCGGCGAGAGCACGCCGCCGCACCACCTCGTCAACGTCAGGAACGTAGTCCTGCTCAACCTCGACGTCCAATGACGGCGAGCCGGTGGTGTACCGGACAGGCACTGTCATCTCAACTTCCGCCGGCTCTGGCTCGCGGGCGTTCTTGCCGCCGGTTGCTTCCTCGTTCATTCCGTCATCCTCTCACCGGGCCACATGCCCGGCGAGGTGGGCGTGCACGATCTGGCTTATCCCGGTGTCCCGCCAGGCGAGGTAGCCGAGCGCGGCCAGCAGGAGCGGGGTGACGATCCAGTGCTCCGCGGCCTTGCCCGTGGTGATCTGGAGGCGGCGCGGCAGCAGATGGAACTCGCGCCCACTGAACGGGTAGCCGAGCGGGCAGCCGGCGTGGGTGCACTCATCCCCGGCGATATGGGCGGCCGCGCCGATGGCGATGCACACCGGGACCAGCGCGAGCCCCACATGCCAGTGCACGACCGCGGCCGCGCCGGCGAGAGCGAGCGCGTCCCCGTAGTGGCCGCCGAGGCGCAGCGCATGCATCCCAGCGGCGAGCAGCAGGGCCACGAACAGGCCAAGCGCGGCCTGCGCGGCCGGGGTGGCGTCGAAGCGGGCGGCGAGCCACGCGGCGGCCGTGAAGAGGGCGATGCCGGTGAGCGAGTGGGTGAGCTTCCGGTGCCCGCCGCTGGCCCTGTGCACGATCCATGCCAGGGCCCCGGTGAGGAAACCGCCCTGCCGGGAGATCGTGCTCCCGTGCTCGTCAATGTCGGGGAGAACGCCCGCGCCTGCCGTGAACACCGCGCCGGCGGCTATGGCCGGGCCGGTGACGTGCAGGACGGGAGCGAGGGCTGTGAAGGCGAGGGCGGCGCTGAGGGCGTGGTCACGGCCGAGCACCTACGCCCCCTCCTCGTCGTCGCCGGGCGCGGCCGCGAGGGCCGCCGTGATCTGCCGGGCATCATGCAGCACCTCACGCAGGGCCTCAGTGCGCGCGGCCGCCTCGGTGAGGTACTGGCGGATCGCGGAGACCGCGAGCGCTTCCGTGGACGGCGAATGCGCCCAGGCACCGTACGCGACGCGGAGACGTCCCGCCCGGCATTCAGCGGCCAGCCATGCGCCGAGCTGGGCGAGCAGTTGCGGGAGACGTTCCGTGAGGGAGTCCAGTTCCACGAGCACCGCGTCCGCGTCGGCCGGTTCTTGCAGGGCCTCAGTGGCATGGACGCCGAGCGTCGCGTGATTGAGGCGCCGGATCGCCTCCGCAGCCAGGGCCGCAGTCCGGCGGGTGTCCTCCGGGCTGTACGGGCCGCCCGTGCCCAGTTCGGTCATGATGCCTCCTCGTCAAGCCCGGCTTTCCGTAGCTGGGCGCGGCTGTTCCTGATGGCCCGTTTCCCGCCGTTCGGCGTTGACGAGGTGATGATGATCGGCTGGCCGTCCGGAGGTGCCCAGCGGAGGTGGCCGCTGCCCGTTCTGGTGACGTGCCAGTCGGCCCGTTTCGCTGCCCGGTGGAGCGCGCGGAGAGGCTCGGGGATACGGAGACGGGAGCGGCTCACGATGATGCCCCTGCCGCGAGTTGCGGGCCGTCCTGGCATTCGGCGATCCGGCTCGCACCCCAGGTACGAGACCGGCCGAACATCTCCCCGAGCGCCCGGTCGGTCAGTGGGCTCCCGGCACGGACAGACCGCCAGTAGGCGGCTCTGGCCTTCTTGGCTTCCGGGTCTTTCGAGAGCCGCACCGGCCCGGGTCGTGGCTTCCCGGACGGCACCTCCCTTGGCTCCGGTTCCGGCTCTGCGGCTGGCACTTCGAGAGCCTCCGGCATGGCATCTGCGATGGCCTCCGCCGTGGCATCTTCCGGGCCGGTTTCGATGGCACTTTCCTGGCTCTCGGACGGCTCTTCCGGATGACTCTCGACGGCTTCCCCGGACAGTGCCTCATCTGCGGTGATGGCCAGTTCGGTGGCTCTCCCGGTGACGGCTTCGCCGGTGGCTTTCTCATCGGCGTGCATCAGGTGGGTAAGTGCCGCCGCGAACGAGAGCGTCACCACCGGGAGACATGCCACGAGGACCACGACGAGACCCGGCGCGCGGGTGTCATGCCGGGCGGCCAGAACGTGGAACGCGACCTGGCCGAGGCAGCCGAGGATCAGCGCCCCGATCGCGGACTTCTGGGCGAAATCCCGGGCACGGGGACCAGTCTCGCCACCGAGCCACGCATAGAGGGCGTAGGCGCCGTAGGCTTCCACGCCGACCGGCAGCGTGATCGCGGTGTTGAGATGAACCCCGTCAGCGATGCCGGGCAGCGGGTGGATGACACCGAATCCGCACAGGCCGCCGAGGCCGACCCACCCGGACCAGACGGCGACCGCAGCGGGCGCCGCGATGACCAGCAGCGGCCAGTGGCGCGACAGCCAGTTATTCACGCTCTCTCCCTTGGTGTGCTTTCCCATGCGGGCATCCTTCTCCCGGCCGGTGATCCTTTTGCGGCATCGGCCGGCCCGGCGATCATGCGGCACTCCCGGCGCGGATGAAGTGCCCGTCATGGGGCAGCTGCCGGCCGGCGCGGGCCATCTCGTAGGGCATCTCGAAGTATTCGGCGAGGTCATCGGGTGCCGCCCGGACGCAATCAAGGGCCCGAGTGAGAACCGGCAGCACATGCTCGTCCAGCACCTCAAGGGCGGCTTCGCAGTCGCCGATCACCCGCTGGAGATGCTCGTAGCGCACCTCCGCCTGATACGCCGCGGTCTCGGCGCTGGCGCGGGCCGTCTCGTTCGCCGCGGTCGCAGCCACGCGGAGCTGCTCATGCTTCTCGCGGAGCGCCGACGCGGCGTCTTCCCGTGCTCGTGCCAGGTCGCCCTGTATCCGGTTGCCGAGATCGACGGCCTGCTTGTCCAGGTCGAGGAGGTTGTTCTCCGTTTCGGCGACGTCTTCGAGGTATTCGAGGTTGCTGCGGTGCGCGTCGGTGCGGCGGCCGAACAAGGTGGCGCGGACCTGGGGGTCGTTGCAGGTGAGGGTCATCGCGGCGGTGATCATGCTGGTCATGGCGTCCGGGTTGACGCCTGCGGCCCAGGCGCGGGCGACGATCTCGGCGGCGTCCATGCCGGGTTCGAGCAGATCCGCGGCGAGGGCCTCGACAGCGGCGAGACGGGAGTTATGCATCATTCCGCACCCTCGGTCCGATTACGGAAAGTGACGGCCGGTTGGAGGTGCCCCTCTTTTGAGCTAGGCGAGACTCAAAACGATCCCCCCTGCATAGGGAAACAACAGACTCATAACTCAAAAGATGGAGGCTCATAACGTTCGCGCTCGTCGTCACTGGCCGTCACCATCCTCTGCGGCGGCGGCCGGGCGCTGGATCAGCTTCCAGCGGGCCCCCCGCTTCTCGCCCTCGACCTGGATGACGTCCTCAATCCGGAGCCGCTCAAGGTACTTGCGGGCCGTGTGCTTCTCCACGCCGAGCTCGTCGGCCGCCGCGCCGATCGTGGTCCCCTCCCCCGCCACGAGGCCCATGAGACGCTCCCGGTGCGCGTCGGGGATAACTGTCCGGGACCACTCGGCGCGGGCGATCTCGTCGCGCTGCTCCGGGGTTATCTCCGGGAGCGGCGGTGTCTCATCGAGGGCCCGGCGCGCGTCGGCGGTCCGCTGGCCCATGGCATCGAGGCGGGCGCGCATCTCGCGGTGGGCCTGATCTTCGGCGGCAAGTTCCTCGGCGGTGACCAGCGGAATGGAGGTGTCGGCCATCAGGATGGGGCGTTCGATGCCGAGTTCGTTGAGGCAAGTATCGGCGAGATGTTGCAGGTCGGATTGCAGCTTGGCGGCGATGGCCGAGAGCTCGCCGCGGCGGTCGCGCGCGAGGTCGAGCTGCTGGCGGGTGGTTTTCAGCAACTCGTCAATTTCGACGAGGCGGGCCCGCACTTGTTCGGATTCGAGCTGCAATAAACCTTCGCGCGCTTCTCCGGCATTGCGCTCNNGAGTTTCGATGCGCTGCAGCAGGGTAGTGGCGGAACGGTGGCGTTCCTGAAGAGTGGCCACGCGGGCGGCACGCTGCGAGGTGTTGGCGGCGGCAGCGTCGCGCTGATTGCGCAGGGCGGCAAGCCGGTCTTGCCCGGCTGCCAGCAACGTTTCGAACTGGGTGCGCGCCTGTTCGGCGCCGGCCAGCTCGGCTTGCCGGGATGCGATCANNCCGCGAGCCGTTGCAGTTCGCGTTCGTTGAGGGCGATGCGGTCGCGAACCCGCGACATTTCGCTTTCCAATTGCCGCAGCAGATGGCCGGAAGTCATGGCCTGCTTCTCGGCGTCGCGCTTGTCGTCTTCGAGACGATCAAGCAGGGAAGTGTGTTCCTTGATTTCGCGCGCCAGAGTAAGAGCCAGCATTTCCTTTTCGCGCAGGGCCCGTTCCAGTTCTTCGAGCAGGCGCAACACGTCGCGTAGTTCGCGTTTCATCGACAGCGGTCCCTCGCTGCGTTGTTTGCCTCCGGTGACGGTGACGTTGTNNTGTAGCCGTTGCCGAGCTTGGGCAGGATGACTTCCAGTGATTTGCCGAACCCGTTGAGCACGCGAATAGAGTTCTTCAGGGGCAGGACGGTGTCGTTGAGTGGAGCGTAGTGCTGGCTTTGATCCGCGAGAAAAGAGAACTTCGCCTGCGAGTCTTCGGGGTGAACGAGAAAAGTGGCGCGGCCGTCGACGTTGGAGCGCAGCAGGCGCAGGCCTTCGTCGGCAGCGTCCCACGACTTGACGACGACGTAGTTCAACTCGTCGCGCAGGAAGTCTTCGACGACGCGCTCGTAACGGGGTTCGACCTCAAGGAAATCGGCGAGCACGCCGGCGGGAGTGTTGCCTCCCTGCANNATTGAAAGAGGCGGCGCACGGACTCGGTGGAATATCCGTGTTCGGCGATGACAGCTTCGAGCGAGCCTTTCTTGCCGAGCGCGGTGGCGTATTCGGAACGGATGGAGTCGATGTGCTTCTTGGTGTCATTTTCCGCAGCGCGTTTGGTGGCTAGGGTGTCGCGCAGGCTTGCAATCTCGGCGGTGAGGGCGCTGGCGCGCTGCGAAACGTTTTCAAATTCGAGAGCGATCTGGCCCCGCTGCCCGCCAAATGTCTCCGATTGCGACGCGGCGGTTGCAATCTCGGCTTGCAGACGTTGCTGCTCGCGGCCGATGCCGGCCAGCCGTTCTTCGGACAGGGTGAGCTGATTGCGCAGGTGGGACGCTCCGCCGACGGCCTCGAGGATGGCGGCACGATGCGATTCCTGTTC
>PLRW01000370.1 GCA_003164955.1 Actinomycetota bacterium | reverse complement strand
CCCTGTAGGGTGCCATAAGTGCGCCTATGGCCTCTGAGCTGCAGATTTTCGGTTCAGGCGATGATCTTCATGTCGCCCATTCGTACTCGTGGATCAGCCCGCCGAGAACCCCGAGGCGTCGTATCCCAGCCGTCGTCAGGTCGGTGACCGGGGCCGTGATGCCGTCCCCTTCGTCTGGCGGCCGCAGGTTCCTGGCCCGGTGCGGGCGATGCCGGTTATAGTGCGCGACGTACTCGTCCATGACCACCCGCAAGTGCTGCGGCCCCATGATCAGCATTCGGTCAGTGACCTCGGCCCGGACGGTCCGCACCCAGCGCTCCGCGTAGGCGTTGGACCACACCGTCAATAGCACCTGATCCAGATGATCGGTACCGACGTGTGCGGGTGACGCACCGGTTCCATCCGCTGTGGGGACGGGATTTTGAGTTCGTCGCGCATCGTCAGAACTGGGGCGAGGACCGGGTCCATCTGCACGATGAGAACGGTGTGCTGTTCTCGCTGCCTGCCGGGTGGACTGATGTGGCGGCCGCTGATCCGTTCGTGGTCATCGCGGATGGCCGCTGCCCGTTCACCACTGGCGGCCTGCTGGCGCTGGCTGATCTGGCCGGCCGGCTGCGGTCCCTGGCTGCGAGCGGCGAGGCCGTAAAGAAGATTACGCCGTGATCGTCAAGCGGATTACGCCGGGCTCGCTCTCCAGGCTGACCTCACTAAGATGGACGGCGAACGCATTTCGTGCGGTAAATCCGTATATTTCCGGTGTTATCCCGCGTGTCGCAGTGAGATGGCTGACATATAGCGGCAAAATTAACGTTACGAACAGATCAGCGAGGAGGCCGAGTGGCGTCGCGAGGATCAACGGAGGACCCGAAGGTCCGGGCACTGCGCGAGTCGCGGTGCCTGAACCTGCACCCCGAGCAGGTGACCGATCCGGCGTTCCTGACGGAGGAGTTCTTCGACGCCCGGGACGCGGTGCAGGTCAAGTACGAGATGGTGCGCCGCGTCACGCTCGACGGCGCGCCGGTCACCGCGACGGCCGCAGCGTTCGGGTACTCGCGGCCGTCGTACTACCAGGCAGCCGCCGCCCTGGCGGCCTCTGGCCTGGACGGTCTGGTGCCGGGCAAGCCCGGGCCCCGCGGGGGCCACAAGCTCACCGCGCAGATCCTCGCCTGGGCCGAGGAGCAGCTGGCCGCCGATCCGCAGCTGAAGGCCGCCGGCCTGGCCGGTCTCATCGCCGGGGAATTCGGGGTGCGCGTGCACCCCCGTTCCGTGGAGCGGGCGCTGGCCCGCCGCCGGGAGCACCCCAAAAGCCGCTGACCCATCCGCCCGCGACCGCCGGCTGGAAGACGGCCCGTCCCTGTCCCTGCGATCTTCACCTGGCCGCGCGGCTACTGAACCGGGCACCCGCCCGGATGCCGGCCAGGCCCGTGCTCCCGGCGGCGGGCTGGACGCCCGCTACGAGCAGCTGCGTCATGCCGCCCTGCACGCCCGCGCCACCGCGTTCCCACTCGGGCTCGGCGTGCTCACCGGCAAGGGCGTCACCGCCTGGCGGCGCGTCCTTTCCCGCCTGGCCCCCGCGGCCGCCCCGGGCACGCCGGGAACAGCCGGCGGTGCCCTCACCGCCCGCGCGCCCCGGGCACCGGCCGCGCTGCCAGGCCCGGTGACCGCCGAGCTCGTCCACGTCCTGGCCGGGCTCGCCGTCGCGCTGGCCGGCATCTGATCCCTGTTCCGCACCCCTCGATCCCGCCCGCCCACGGGCGGGGAAGGAGCACTGCCGTGTTCACCGATACCGCGTCGTCAAAGGTGACCGCCGCGCACCTGTCCCGCCAGGCTCTGCTCTATGTCCGGCAGTCCAGCCTCAAGCAGGTCCTGCACAACACCGAGTCCGCGGTCCGCCAGTACGACCTGCGCGGCCGGGCGGTCGCGCTCGGCTGGGCCAGCGACCAGGTCACCGTGATCGACATCGACCAGGGCCAGTCCGGCGCCTCAGCAGCCGACCGGGAAGGCTTCCAGCAGCTGGTCGCCGAGGTGTCCCTGGGCCGGGCCGGGATCGTGCTGGGCCTGGAATGCTCCCGGCTGGCCCGCAACTCCGCCGACTGGCACCAGCTGCTGGAACTGTGCGCCATGACCGGCACGCTGATCTGCGACGAAGACGGCCTCTATGACCCCCGCACCTTCAACGACCGGCTCCTGCTGGGCATGAAAGAGCAGATGTCAGAGGCCGAGCTGCATTTCATCCGGGCCCGGCTGCGCGGCGGGATCTTGTCCAAGGCCCGCCGCGGCGAGCTGATCACCCCGCTGCCCGTCGGCCTGGCCCACGACGCCGCCGGGCACGTCACCCTCGACCCCGACACCGCCGTCCGCGGCGCGCTCGCCCACCTGTTCGCCACGTTCGCCGCGACCGGGTCAGCCTCCGCGTGCGTCAAGGCATTCAATACCGCGGGCTTGTCTTTTCCCTGGCGGCACCGGATGGGGCCGCGTAAGGGCGAGATCGACTGGAAGCCGCTGGCCCACCACGCCGTGCTGCGGATCCTGCACAACCCCCGCTACGCCGGCGCGTTCACCTTCGGCCGGCACCGCGACATCAAGCTGCCCGGCGGGCAATGGTCCCGCACCGCGCTGCCCCGCCAGGAATGGATCTCCTTCATCCCCGGCGCGCACCCCGGATACATCACCCTGGACCAATACGACGCCAACCGCGCCCGCCTCGCCCAGAACGCCGCCGCGCACGGCCGGGACCGGGCCGCCGGGCCGCCCCGCGAAGGCCCCGCGCTGCTGCAGGGCATCATCATCTGCGGGACCTGCGGGCAGCGCATGACCGTCCGCTACCACCAGCGCCGCGGCCAGGAACTGCCCACCTACGCCTGCCAGCGCGACGGCATCGAGCACTCCCGCCGGATCTGCCAGGCCGTCCCCGGCGCCGGCCTCGACCAGCAGATCGGGCAACTGCTCATCGACACCCTCACCCCGCTCGCCATCGAGGCCGCCCTCACCGTCACCGCCGAACTGGAGCACCGGGCGGCCGAGGCCGAGGCGCTGCGCGCCGCGCACGTCGAGCGCGCCCGCTACCACGCCGACCCGGCCCGCCGCCGCTACCTCGCCGCCGGCCCCGCCAACCGGCTCGTCGCCGGCACCCTCGAAGCCGACTGGAACACCGCGCTCCGCGCCCTCACCCAGGCACAGGAAGCCTGCGACCAGGCCCGCAAACACGACACCGGACAGCTCACCGATGCCCAGCAAGCCCGGATCCGCCAGCTGGCCACCGACCTGCCCGCCATCTGGAACGACCCCGCCACCCCCGCCCGCGAGCGCAAGCGCATCGCCCGGCTGCTGCTCACCGACGTCACCGTGACCAGGACCCGCACCACCATCTGCCGCGCACGTCCGCCTGCCCGCAGGACAGCACCACACCCTCACCACCCCGATCCCGCCCACCGCCGCCCAGATGCGCAAGACCCCCGCCGCAGCCGTCGCCGCCATCGATGAGCTACTCGACCGCCACACCCATACCGAGATCGCCGGCATCCTCAACGCCCGCGGCCTGACCAGCGGCGAAGGCCGCCCCTTCCACCGCCTCACCGTCCGCAACATCCGCGACAACTACCACCTGCGCAGCCGCGAGCAGCGACTCCGCGACGCCGGCCTGCTCACCCTCACCGAGACCGCCGCCCTACTCGGCGTGTCCACCAGAACCATCAAGATCTGGCACCACGCCTGGCTCATCACCGGCCACCCCTACAACGACAAAGGCCAATGCCTCCACCCGCCACCCGGCCCCAACCCGCCGGCCCGCACACAAGGACGCAAGCTCAGCAAACGAGCACTCCCGCGCACCGCACCCGCCGCCAGCGCATGAACCCGCCCGGACTGTCCGACCCCACCGCTACCATCCCCATCAGCGACAACACCAGAACCCACCCCACCAGCCCGAAGAGGTGCAGTATGCAACCCGAGGTTTCATTCGCGGCGCCTGGATAGCGGAGCGGACGACCCTGGTGCCAGCGGCCTGGAAGACGGCGCCGAACGCGGCGGTGAAGCTTGCGCCCGGTCATGCAGGACGGACTTCATGCTCATCCCTGCGTCTTCCAGGTCCATCATGAGGTGCCTGGCCTGCTGCACTACCCAGGACTGGACCGGGTTCTCCGTGGCGCCCAGCACCCTGATCCGGCGAGTACCGTGCTCGATCACGGCAAGGACGTACACCTTCATGCCGTTGAGCAGGTCGGTGGTGAAGAAGTCCAGCGCCAGGATCCCCTGCGCCTGGGACCGCAGGAACTCCGCCCACCCAGGGCCGTCCCGGCGGGGCGCCGGGTCGATCCCGGCGTCCTTGAGGATCTGCCACACCGTCGACGGCGCCACCGTGATGCCGAGCGCCGCCAGCTCGCCGTGGATGCGCCGGTAGCCCCACGACTCATTTTCACGAGCCAGTCGTCGCACCACCGACCGAACATTACGGCGCGTCGGCGGACGCCCGGAGCGGCCGCGCCGCGACAGCCACGCCCAGCGGTGGCGAACGATGCCGCGATGCCAGCGCAAGATCGTGGCGGGAGTGACGATCAGCCGCATCGCGGCCAGCCGTTCGGCTGGCAGCGTCACGGCGAGCAGGGCCAGCCACGCCCGGTCCGGCCACGTCAACCGCGAATGCGCCCTCGGCCGCTCGCGCAAGGCGACAGCGAGCTGATGGCGCAGCATCAGGATCTCGGCGTCCTTCCACCACGCCTCCCGCCGCGACAGCCCCAGCACAGACACGGCCCGGGTGTCAACAAGGAAGATCAGCATCAAGCCCACAAGCTGAAGATCATCGCACGCCAGCCCGAACCAGACCTGCCCGCCAGGCACCGTTCGCGTGACCGATCCGACGGCGTCCCCATAAGCATCTGCCCAGGTGGCGCAAGTTTTCGGCACCCACAGGTCGTAGTCTTCGTGGCCGAATTCGCCAGCGTCCAGGACGAGGCACGCACGACCTCCATCTGGTCTGGGCGGCCCGGCCAGGCCACGGCAGGTAGTCGATGGTCCCCCCGCGCAGGGCTTTGGCGAAGCACAGGGCAAGACCGCGCCAGTGACCCGCGCCGCGTATCTGGTCGCCGACGACGACTTCCCCGACGGGCATCTGCGTCTGGACATCGCATAGGTCAGCGGCGCGAAAGCGTCAGCCGTTGCCGTAGTGGTAGCGCGCCTTGAGTATCTTCACTTCCTTGTCATCGGCCCGATAGACTAGGCGGTGCTCGTCGTCGATCCGGCGTGACCAGTATCCAGAGAGGTCACCCTTCAGGGGCTCTGGCTTACCGATGCCGCTGAAGGGATCCCGCTGGATCTCACGGATCAAACGAGTGATCCGGGTGGCCATCTTGCGATCCGAGCTGAGCCAAAACAGGAAGTCTTCCCACGCGTCCGGATCGAAGTGAATACTCCTCATGCCTCACCCGCGAGGGATTCCAGCTCCTCTATCGTCTTAGCGACGGAGGACGTTCCCGCCTTGTCCCGAGCGACCGCCTCCATGAGCCGCCGCGCGTTAGCCGGGGACCGCAGCAGGTAAATGGTCTCCTGCCAGGAGTCGTAGTCGGCGGCAGACATCAGCACGGCGTCGCCGGCCTTGGAGGAGATGCGCACGGGGGCATGATCGTCGATGACCTGCTGGATGAGAGGAAACAGGTGCGCGCGGGCGTCGCTAGCAGTGATGGCCATCTGTCATCTACCTTCCTATCGGTACCATTAATCGTACCAGATTGGTACGATTAATGGTACCGGATAGCCTGGTGGAGGTCGTGATCACCCAAAGCCGTCTTGACGCATGGCAACCAGCTAATGTCCACCAGGCCGCTGAGCGTGGGCGTATTCGGCAGACCTGCAGGTCGTGACGCCAGGGCTCCCAGATCTCCCAGCGTGCGCTGGCCTCACGAGCCGCTCGGCGGAGGCGAAAGGCAGCAGCGGGCGCTTCCCGCACGACACGTACGGCAAGTTCTGTCACAGGTTCGCCACGGCTGTGGCCGGATCGGCCTCCGGCGTTCCACTGGGCTCCCAGTCCCCGTCTGATCGCGCGTACGGATACCAGCGGAGATCACGGCCGAGCCGGAGCTGCAGACGGCCTGCGCTGACCCGGTTGCCCTGGACGCTTTCCGCGGCGCCGGTCTTGTCATGGAGGGCCGCCCGAGCCGCCTTGAGCAGCTCAGCGGAATCTGGCTCCTGCGTGGCTGGGTCCCACTCGGAGCACAGCAACTCGAGGCCGGTCACGCCGCCATGCCGCCAGGCGAGCGCCTGGCGAGCGAGTTCACGTCCGCCGACGCCGGAACGCGCCGCAAGAAGTGTGAAAGCGGGCGTGCCCAATGCCCGGGCGGCCCGGCGGGCCAGGTCGGCGTCCGGGGCGAGGCTCAACCCGGCGTCGGCGCTGAGGCCCATTGCCATTTCCCATGCCCGCGCGGCCGCGTCGGCGGCTAGCTCCAGCAGATCGTCCCTGAGGCTGTCTGCTGATGATGGCGGATCTACCGGCAATGCTGCCGGAGCCCCAGGGCGCCCGGGCGGCAGCGGCGGGGCAGGAATCGGTGCCGAAGACGGCGGCGCACTGAACGCCGCCCGGGCATCGACGCCTTCGTCGGTGGATGTCCGGCCGGCCTTCGACGCTGGCTGCGGGCCGGCGCCAGGTTGGTCGGCCGCCGTAGCTCCCGGCTCGCCCGCCTGGCCGGAGGCCGCGCCGCGACGACGTGCCCGGACCCCGGCCATTATCTGGTCGCGGGTGCGGCCACGCAGGAGCAGCAGGACGAATGGGTCAGCGTCTAGGGCATCGGTGACAAGGTAGCAGGCCGCCGCCGCATGCTTGCACGGGTCCGCGTCGTCCGGGCAGGTGCAGCGCGGCCCGATCTCGCCGCCACCAGGCAGCAGGTCGAGCCCGGCGCGGGCCGCATCGTCGGCGATTTCGGGTGGCAGTTCGCCGTCCAGCAGCGCCGCAGCGTGACCAAGCCGGGCGGAGATGGCCGTGAGCACCCGGTCCCATTCGTCGTCGGTGAAGCGCCGTACCCGGATCCGGACCTCGTACGGATGTGTCTTGCGGCCCTGTACCTGAGCTCGCACCTCGCCCGGCGCCATGGTGAGCTCGCCGACCGAGCCGCCGCGCGCGTAATCCCGGCCGCGCGGCAGCCGGTTAGGGTCTAGCCGGGCCCGTTGTTCCAGCGCTTCCAGCCATGCCCGGCCCCACCAGGTCCGGCCGAATTCCGGCTGCTCCCGGTTCATCCCGGCCGGGTTGCCGGTGCTGTTGCTCATGTGGCGGCTCGCAGGCTGACGAGTTCGGTGATCTGGTCGTCGGAAAGCTCAGCAATCCAGCCCTCGCCAGAACCGATCACCGCCTCGGCGAGCTCGCGTTTCTTCCCGAGCAGCGCCGCTATGCGGTCTTCGAGCGTTCCCTCGGTGATGAGCCGGTGTACCTGCACCGGGCGGTCCTGGCCGATCCGGTACGCGCGGTCGGTTGCCTGATCCTCCACCGCGGGGTTCCACCACCGGTCGTAGTGCAGCACGTGGGTGGCGCGGGTCAGCGTCAGGCCAGTGCCGCCCGCCTTAAGCGACAGCAGAAACACCGGAATCTTACCGGCCTGGAACTCCGCCACCATTTCCTCTCTGCGCCGCACGGGAACCCTGCCGTGCAGGAACAGCGAGCCGATTCCGCGGGCGTCAAGGTGCTGCTGCAGCAGGGACGCCATCTGGGCGTATTGCGTGAAGACGAGCATCGATTCACCGCTGGCCAGGATCACATCGGTCAGTTCGTCGAACGCGGCCAGCTTCCCGGACCGGCCGGCCAGTGGTCCCGGCTGCTTAAGGTACTGGGCCGGGTGGTTGCAGATCTGCTTCAGCGCGGTCAGAAGCTTGAAAACCAGCCCCGCGCGCTCGATGCCCTCCTTGGAGGCGATCGCTTCCATCGTCTCGCGGACCATCGCCTCGTAGAGCGTGACCTGCTCAGCGGTGAGCGGCACGAACTGGTCCGTCTCAGTCTTACGCGGCAGCTCGGGCGCGATCCCGGGATCCGTCTTCCGGCGCCGGAGCAGGAACGGCCGGATCAGGGCCGCGAACCGGGCGGTCGCCTCGGCGTCACGGTACCGCTCGACCGGTACCGCCACCCTGCGGGTGAATGGCTCCAGGTGCCCGAGCAGGCCGGGTGTTGTCCAATCGAGGATCGCCCACAACTCCGACAACCGGTTCTCCACCGGCGTTCCGGTCAGCGCGACCCTTGCAGGCGCAGGCACGGCCCGCAGCTCACGGGCGATGCGCGACAGCGGGTTCTTCACATGCTGAGCCTCATCGGCGACGACGAGACCCCAGCCGATCTGGGCGAGCCGCGCAGAGTCACGCAGGACCACGCCATATGTGGCCAGGACGACCTCATCGACGGCCAGGTCCTGCAGGTGCCGGGCGCCCCCGTGGTAGCGGCGGACAGGGACATCGGGAGCGAACCGGCGGACCTCGCGTTCCCATGTGCCAAGCAGTGAAGCCGGGCACACAACGAGCGTCGGTCCCGCCTTCGAATCCCGCCGGTGCAGGTGCAGCGCGATTACCTGGATCGTCTTACCGAGCCCCATGTCGTCGGCGAGGCAGCCGCCGAGCCCGGCGCCGCACATCCCGGCCAGCCAGGCCAGGCCCCGCTGCTGGTACGGCCGCAGCGTCGCCGTCAGGCCCGGCGGTGGTTCGAGCGGTTCGGGCGCTGCCGCGATGCTCGCGACCTGGCGGGCGAGGTCGGCGAGGGGGCCTTCGGCGACAACCGGCACGGTCTCACCGTCGATCTCCGCCGAGCCCGCAAGTACCGCACCGAGTGCTTCGCAGGTGCGCATCCGTGTCCGCGGCGGGCGGCGCAGCCTGTCAAGCAGGGCCGGATCGAGGACCACCCAGCGGCCACGCAGCCTGATCAGCGGCCGCTTCGCCTCGGCGAGGGCAGTGATCTCATCGGCGTTGAGCAGCGCACCGCCGAGCGTGAGCTGCCAGCAGAAATCCAGCAGCGCGTCGAGCCCGAACCCAGCTTCCGTGAGCTTCTCCGGTGCTGGCGTGGCGACAGCCTGCAGCTTCAGGCCGCCGTCGAGCATGCTGGATGGCCACAGCACTTCAATGCCGGCGCCCGCCAGTTCTTCGGCTGCCGGGCCAAGCAGGCTGGTGAGCGCACCGTCGTCAAGGTCGATCACCGACGGACTGGCCTGCCGCAGCACTTCAGCGAGCGGCGGCCAGACTGATGCGCCGCGCCGCAGCGCGAGCAGCAGATCCGTCTCCGCCTGCGGGCCAAACCTGGCGAGCACCGTTTCCGGCTGATTCCACAGTGCGGCGGCGTCAACGATCAGGCTCGGGTCTGCGGTACTGCGTAGCTGGAGCACCAGCCGGAACGCGGGCGTGTCCGCGTCGGGACCCTGTTCGTCCTCGTCTGGCTCGTCTAGCTCGTCGTCCGCCGTGTCCACGGGCGATGCCGCGACCTCCTCGATCCGCAGGCCCAGTCGCGCTCCGGCCGAAAGGCCTTCGCGCGTGTCGGCGAGCCACTCTGCGAGATCGCTGACCCGGGTCGGCTCCACCGCAGCAAACGCCGGTGACCTGGTAGTCCGGGGTGCAGCGGGCGACCGTACGATGGTATCGGCGATCGCGTCCCAAAGTTCGCGGACCAGTGCTTCCGGAGAGCGGAGCCGCATCGGGCGCGAGCCGGGAACTCCCAGGGCATGCGCGGCCGGCGGGAAAACGGCAGCGAGTTCGTGCAGCCAGCTGAGGTCAGCCGGATCGAGCGGCCCGGCACGCCAGACGTCCATGTCGCCCACGCCGACGGTCGGCAGAAGCCGGCCGCGCGCGACCAGGCCCACGCCCGCGGCCACAGCCGCCGCCCAGACCCGGGCACTATGCCGCATCCGCAGCCCAGCGTGGCCGGGATCGATTGCGAGCAACGCCGGGAGAGCCTCGGCGAGCGGGATGATTTCCGCCGAGACCCGGCGCTTGCGTATACCGTATGTGCCGCCGGGAAAGACCAGCTCCAGCTTGGCGGATCCCGAGCCATTACCCCAGAGCGCGAACACGCCCCGCCGGGGAATCTCGCTCGGTATGAAGATCAGCTCACCGTCCAGCACGCAACCGCACGATACCGGTTCTCTCGTCCGGTCGGACGGAACTCACCCACTGTGCCGCATTTGATCATCCTTATCATGTCCCAGGCGCTTCCAGGTCGGCGGCAAGCCACGGCCCGTTCACCCCTACATCGCCATTCCCGAACCTGTCCCGCTCGAAAATAGGATCCGCGTCGTGACCTGCGGTTCTTCGGGATATCAGGCGGCGCACGCGTATTCGTTGATCAGGCCGCCGCGCGGTATACGCCGTGCCAGCGCGGCGAGCCTGTGGGTGCCGGAAAATAGTGTCACCTCATGCGACCTGCGAATATTCATGGATCAGGCCTTCGAGCCGGTCGCGGCGTAGGACCCGGACGTTTGCGCCCGGAGTGGGTGGATGCGGATGCTCGGCAGGCGGGTGCTGTTGCAGTGCCCGATGCGGCCGATGCACGTTGTAATGATCGACGCACTCAGTGAGTATTAGCTGCGGGTGCCGCTCGCCGGTGATCAGCATCCTGTCTAGGCACTCGCGCTGGGCGCTGGCGATCCAGCGTTCCGCGATCGCGCGAGGCGCCCGGACAGGCGTCTTGATGATCCGGATCCCGGCTGCCGTGAGCACGGCGTCGAACGCGTCGGTGAACTTGGCGTCCCGATCCCGGATCAGGAACTTCAGCCCGCCGGCATGGTCTTCGAGATTCATCAGCAGGTTACGGGCCTGCTGCGTCACCCACTCCCCCGTCGGGTGCGCCGTGATCCCGGCCAGGTGCACACGCCGGGTGCCGTGCTCAATGAAGAACAGCGCGTACAGGCGGCGCAGGAACACCGTGTCGACATGGAAGAAGTCCACCGCCAGGATCGTCTTCGCCTGGGCATCCAGGAATGCCCGCCAGCCACAACATGAGGAACAAACGAGAACAGGTCAGCGACCCCGACGTCCTGCATGTGCCGGCCCCGCGAGGCATATGCAGGACGCTCCGCGGCCTGGCCCTACTGAAGGGGCAGGGATTGCCAGGTTGAGCCGTTGGACCACCTGATGGTGTCGGGCGCCTGGAGCGTCGCGGTGAAGGTGCCGGCATCGGGGAACGTGACCGAAATGGTCGAGCTGTCAATCACGAACCCCGTGGCGGTGGGCCGGTGGGAATCGGACATATCTACCGTCAGAAAGCCGTTATCCTGCTGGCTAAATGCCGCTCCGGGCGTCCAGTGCTGGCCGTTGAGGTTGACCACCGTCGGCCCGGTAAACACCTTCTCCCACGTTGAGCCGTTGGACCACCTGATGATGTTGGGCGCCTGCAGCGTCGCGGTGAAGGTGCC
>PLRW01000135.1 GCA_003164955.1 Actinomycetota bacterium | reverse complement strand
TGCACTGGTCTTCTGACTGCACTGGCACCGGCCTACACGAGCGTGACGCGGACCCCCCCGTCGGTCAGCGCCCGCACCGCGTCCGCGTCGGCCGCGCCGTCGGTGATGAGCTCGTCCACGTCGCTGGCCGCACAGATCCGCGCGAACGCTACCTTGCCGATCTTGGAACTGTCCGCCACGAGCACCACCCGGCCGGCGTGCTGGATCATCACCGCGTTGGTGTGCGCCTCCACCTCCTCGTGCGTGGTGCAGCCGGCCTTCGCGTCGATGCCGTCCACGCCGATGAAGGCGACGTCCAGGTTAAGCCCGGTCAGGCTGGCCTCGGCGATCGGCCCGGACAGCTCGTAGGACTGGCTGCGCGCCAGGCCGCCGGTCACGATGAGCTTGATGTTCGGCCGGACGCCCAGTTCCGAGGCGATGTTGAGCGCGTTGGTCACGATCGTGAGCCGCTGCCGGTCGGCCAGCGACCGGGCCACCTCCGTGGCGGTCGTTCCCCCGGTCAGCCCGACGGCCATTCCCTCGGCCACCGTCTGCGCGGCGGCGCTGGCGATCCGGCGTTTCTCCTCGGCGAACCGGATGCCCTTGTAACGCAGCGGCAGTTCGTAGCTGACCGCGTGCGCGACCGCACCGCCGTGGGTGCGCGCCAGCAGGCGCTGGCGTTCCAGGGTGGCCAGATCCCGGCGAATGGTCGCGGGCGACGCCGACAGCTCTTTGGCCAGCACACCCACGTCGACCGTGCCGCCGTGGTCCAGCCGCTCGAGGATCGCGTTCAGCCGCGCCGACTTGTGCATAGGACGACCATCTTAGCCGCGCCGCCTGTGAAGATTCGATCACTTTCGCCCTTGTTCTCATGACTGAAAATGATTTATTCTGACCAAAATGAGCGCAAGTGATCATTCGGACGCATTGGGAACGCCGGCTCCGGCGGCGGCCGACCGCGGCTTCATCCGCGCCCTCGGCCTGTTCCCCGCCACCGAGAACCCCGGCCGCATTCCTCCTTGGTCTCCCCAGGGGTAGCGGTCAGGCGGGAACCGGGGCGGTCAGCACCCGCAGCAGGCGGGCGGCTTCCTCGGTCACCGCCTCCCGGGCCGGGCCCAGGTACTTGCGCGAGTCGACCAGCCCCGGATCGGCGTCCAGGGTCCGGCGGACCGCGGAGGTGAACACCGACACCAGGTGCGTCGAAATGTTGATCTTGGTCATCCCCGCGGCGATGGCGCGCCGGATCTCCTCGTCCGGCACGCCCGAGGAGCCGTGCAGCACCAGCGGCACCGGCAGCTCCGCCCGCAGCGCGGCGATCAGGTCCTTGTCCAGCACCATGGTCCTCGTCGTCATGGCGTGCGAGGAGCCGACCGCGACGGCCAGGGCGTCCACGCCGGTGTCCCGTACGAACGTCAGCGCCTCGCCCGGGTCGGTGCGCGCACCGGGCGCGTGCACGCCGTTCTTGCCGCCCACCTCACCCAGCTCGGCCTCGACGAAGATCCCGCGTTCGTGGCACCAGGCGGCCAGCTTCGCGGTGGTGGCCACATTCTGCGCGTAGGGCAGCGCGGAGGCGTCGATCATCACCGAGCTGGCGCCCGCGCCGACCCCCTGGCGGGCCAGTTCCGGGTCCGTCAGGTGGTCCAGGTGGACGGAAAGGTCCGCGGACGATGCCTCGGCCACCGCCAGGGTGGCCCGGGTGATCGGCAGCAGGCTGCCGTGGTAGCGGATGCAGTTCTCGCTGATCCCCAGGATCAGCGGTTCGCCGGCGCGCTCGGCCGCGACGGCCAGGGCCTCGGCCGTTTCCAGATGCAGCACGTTGAACGCGAGCGCCGCGGTGCCGGCCTGCGCGGCGGCGGCGACGATGGTGGCGGTGGGAACGAGCGGCATCGCAGGGTCCTTCCAGCTGAGCGTCGGTGTGACCACAGACTTTCAGGGGCACGGCCCGTCAGAGGGGCTGCGGTTCCGTACCGGCCATCGTGACGCCTGCCTGCCGCCAGGCGAGCAAGGCCGCGCCGAGCAGCCCGGCCTGATCACCGAGCGCGGTGATGCGCAGTTCCGGGCGCCGCTGCGGCGGCGTGATCCGGGCGTCCAGCTGCCGCCGCAGCGGTTGCAGCAGGACGTCACCGGCGCCGGACAGGCCGCCGCCGATGACGATCAGCTCCGGTGCGGCCACGGCGGCGGTGACGGCGAGCGCGAAGGCCAGGGCGCCGACCGCCTCGTCCCACACCGCGGCCGCGTCGCGATCCCCGCTGGCCAGGCGTTCGGCCACGTCGAGGGCGCCGCGGGCGGGATGCCCGCTGCGCTGGGTGTACCGGCGGCGGATAGCCGCCGCGGTGGCCACGGTCTCCAGGCAGCCGGTGCCGCCGCAGGCGCAGGCCAGCCCGCTGCCCACATCGATGTGCCCGATCTCGCCCGCCCAGCCGCCGCCCGCGTACGGCCGCCCGTCCAGCACCAGCGCCGCCGCGATCCCGGTGCCGATCGGGACGAACGCCACGTCGCGCCGGCCGCGTCCGGCCCCGAGCTGCTGCTCGGCCGCCCCGGCGGCGCGCACGTCGTGATCGAAGGCCACCGGCAGGCCGGTGGCCCCGGCCAGGCGGCGGGCGAACGGCACATCCCGCCAGCCGAGGTTTTCCGAGTACCGGGCGATCCCGGCGGCCGCGTTCACCAGGCCCGGCACGACCACCCCGAGCGCGACCGGGGCCGCGCCCGCGGCCGCGCTGAGCTCGGCCACCAGACCGGCCACGCGGTCCAGTACGGCCGTGGCCGTGGCGTCGCCGTCACCGGCGACCATCGGGGTCGGCACGGTCAGCGGGTGGCACACCCGACCGGACACGCCGACCAGGCCGGCCTTGATGGCGGTTCCGCCCACGTCGCAGGCGATCACCTGCGGCCCAGCGGTAGCGGCGCTCATCGGGGGCCGAGGACCACCGAGCGGGTCAGGTGGCGCGGGGTATCGGGATTGAGCCCGCGGGCCCGCGCGCGCTCCAGCGCGACCCGCTGGACCAGCACCAGGTCGGCCAGCGGGTCGACGTCGTGCTGGACGAACAGGGCGCCGGCCTCCTTCACATCTTCGCTCAGGCCCTCGGGGGCCGGGCCGAACATCCAGGTCACCCGTCCGGGAGCGGCGATCGAGATCGGCCCGTGCCGGTATTCCATCGCCGGATAGGACTCGGTCCAGCTCTGTGACGCCTCGCGCATCTTCAGCGCGGCCTCGTTGGCCAGACCGCACGTCCAGCCCCGGCCGAGGAACGAGAACTGCCCGGCGGCGAGCCAGTCCGCCTCCAGCGGCCGGCGCAGGGCCTCACCCGCGTCCCCGATCGCGGCCGAGACGTCCTCGCCCAGGTGCGCGCGCAGCAGGATCAGCGTGGTCGTGGCGAAGCGCGTCTGCACCACCGAGCGCTCGTCCGCGAACGGCAGCGCCAGCACGGTGTCGGCCGCGTCGGCCATGGGGGTGTCCGGATCGCCGATGATCGCCACCGACGGGATCTGGCCCCGGATGCTGGCCAGCAACTGGAGCACCTCGGTGGTGGTGCCGGACCGGCTGATCGCGAGGACCGCGTCGTAGTCCCGGCTGGCTACCGGGGCCTCGGAGGCGGCGAACGCGTCGGTGACGCCCTGCCCGGCCGCCTCGCGCCGCGCGGCGTAGGCCTGCGCCATGAACCAGGAGGTCCCGCAGCCGACGACGGCGACCCGCAGCCCGGCGGCCGGCAGCGGGCAGGCAGGCCCGGCGCCGAGCCGTGCCCCCTGCCGCCAGGTCTCCGGCTGGCTCTCGATCTCCCTGGCCATGAACTCGGTCTGGCTCACATCCACCTCTGCTGTTGATCGTTACTTATGACTGACCGCCTGGGGCGGCCAGCTCAGCGCGCGAAGGCCACGGGGAGCAGCGCCTTGTGCGCCTCGAACAGGTCGTCGCACATGGCGACGATCTCGGTCGTGGTCAGGGTGGCGGCGGTGTTCGGGTCGAGCAGCGCCGCCTGGTACACGTGGGCCCGCGACTCCTCCAGGGCCGCCCGGACGGTGAGCTCCACGACGTTGAGGAACGTCCGGTTCAGCGCGGTGAGCTGGGGTGGCAGGGCGCCGACGGCCACCGGCTTGGCCCCGCCCGTCCCGACGGCGCACGGAACCTCCACGCAGCATTCGTCCGGCAGGCTGGAGATCAGCCCCCCGTTGCGGATGTTGACGTGCAGCTCGCGTTCGGTGCCGGTTTCCAGCGAGTGGATGAACAGCGAGGCCAGCTCGTTGGTCGGCGCCAGGTCCAGCGGCGCGGTCCCGGCCAGGTCCCGCTGCAGCGACTCCAGCTCCCGCAGGTTCTCCTCGGAGCGCTCCAGGTAGTCGCCCACGAAGATGCGGAACTGCTCGATCTGCGCGTCGTGCCGCATGAACCACGGGACGTACTCGGCGGAGTGCTCGCTGGACTCGGTCGGGAAGTACCCGAACCGGCGGTAGATCTCCACCCGGACCCGCCGCTGCAGTTCGGGGGAGGAGCCGACGATCTCGGCCAGCTTCGGGTACAGGGACCGCCCGTCCTGCTCGAAGCGCAGCACGAACGCCTGGTGGTTGAAGCCGGCGGTGAGGAAGCGGACCCGGTCCGGGTCGGCCCCGGTCAGCTCGGTCAGGAAGGCCTGGGTGTCGCGGACCGAATGGCACAGGCCGAACACCCGGCGGAAATCGGTGCCCGCGTACACCGCCCACGGCAGCATGGCCATCGGGTTGCTGTAGCTGAGCAGGTAGGCGTCCGGGCAGACCTCCTGCATGTCCCGGGCCAGGGCGGTCACCACCGGGATGGTCCGCAGGCCGCGGAAGATCCCGCCGATGCCCAGCGTGTCCCCGATGGTCTGCCGCACCCCGTACCGCGCCGGGATGTCAAAGTCGGCCCGGGTGGCGTCGTACCCGCCGACCTGGACCTCGTTGATCACGTAGCCGGCGCCCGCCAGGGCCTCGCGCCGGTTCAGCGTCGCGGTCACCGTGGCGCCGCAGCCCGTCTGCTCGGCGATCCGCAGGGCCAGCTGCTCGGCGAAGGCCAGCCGCTCGGCGCTGATGTCGTACAGCGCCAGGTCCAGGCGTCCGTGGAACTCCGGGTAGCTGCACAGGTCGGTTACGACGTTCCGGGTGAACTCGATGCTGCCGGCGCCGATGAATGTCACCTTGATCACGGTTCAGTAGTGTTACATCCACGCTAATTCTGCGCAAGAGTGCGCACGACGGTTTGGGCTGCGTGCATACTGCGTCCATCGTAGTTTTCGCGGTTTAGGGCCAGTTTAGGACCCTTGGCACCGCTCCGGAAGCCTTGACACTGCCTCGAGCAGTGATCAATATTGCTAAAAACTTGGACACTTCGAGCAGTATCAGTCGGAGAAGAGGACGGCATGGCGAGGCACCGGTTGTACGTCACACTGGCGGGCCTGATCTGCGCGGCCGCGCTCGTGCTGTCCGCCTGCGGCACCGACGCCAGCAGCGGGAGCAGTAGCAGCGGGGGCGCGACGATCCAGATCTGGGACGGCTACACCCAGACCGAGGCCAAGGCGTTCTCCCACCTGATCGCCGAATACCAGAAGCAGAACCCCGGCCAGAAGGTGAGCAGCCTGTACGTCAACAACGACGACACGCTGCAGAAGGTGCTGACCGCGGTGCGCGGCGGCAGCCCGCCGGACATCGCCTACCTCTACGGTTCCTGGGCGCCGAACGTGGCGCAGATCCCGCAGGTCGTGAACCTGTCCACGGTGGTCCAGCAGCCCAGCGTGAACTGGAACGACTTCTACGTCGGCGAGCGGGACGTGGCCACCGTCAACGGCAAGGTGATCGGCATCCCGGCGCTGGTCGACAACCTCGCCGTGGTCTACAACAAGACGCTGTTCGCGAAGGCGGGCCTGGCGCCGCCCGGCCCGGACTGGACCTGGGCGCAGTTCCAGGCCGACGCCAAGAAACTGACCAGCGCCTCGGCCAAGCAGTACGGCACCGCGTACGTGACGCCGGGCACCGAGGACACGGTGTGGCACTGGGAGGCGCTGCTCTGGGAGGCCGGCGGCCAGATTTTGACAGCGAGCAACAAGAAGGCCGCGTTCGACTCCGAGGCGGGGCTCACCTCACTGAGCACGCTGCGCGCGATGGCCGTGACGGACCACTCCATGTACCTCGACCCGACCGACCAGGCGTATTCGAACCTGTTCAACTCGGGCAAGATCGGGATGCTGGTCACCGGGCCGTGGGACCTGTCCACGTTCACCAGCGTCAAGTACGGTGTCCAGGTCATGCCGTCCTACCCGGGGACGGGCGCCGGTCACCAGACCATTTCCGGCCCGGACAACTGGGTGGTGTTCAACAACGGCTCCGCGAAGGTGTCCGCGGCGGAGAAGTTCATCACCTGGCTCACGGCGCCGGCCCAGGTCAAGTACTTCTCGCTGCAGACCGGTGACCTGCCGACCCGGCAGTCGGTCGCCGTCGCGGCCGGATTCAGCCAGCAGATGAACACCGCGCTGCCCGGCGTGAGCGCGTTCATCGCGAACCTGGGCAACGTCAAGCAGGCCCGGCCGCAGATCACGCAGTACCCGAAGATCTCCCAGATCCTCGGCAACATGGTCGTGTCCGTGCTGCTCGGCAAGAGCCAGCCGCAGGCGGCGCTGACGTCCGCGGCCCAGCAGGTCAACCAGGCCCTGGCCGGGAGCTGACGTGATCGTTCCTGACGTTCCGGCCGGGGAGCCGGTGTGACCGCGACCCTGCTCTCCCGGGACCAGCAGCATGCCGCGAGAGCACGCGCGGCCCGCCGGCGGGTGGTGTCCTCCGAGCATTTCGCCGGCTGGGCCTTCGTCACCCCCGGCGTCGTGATCATCCTGCTGTTCGGTGCGGTGCCGATCGTCTGGTCGGCGCTGATGTCCTTCCAGCGGTCCAACCTGCTCTCGTCCAGCACGCCGTTCGTGGGCGTGCGGAACTACCAGCAGATGGTGCACGACCCGATCGTGGCGCAGGCGATCCAGCACACGCTGATCTACACCGTGCTGTTCGTGCCCGGGACCATGATCGTGGGCCTGTTCCTGGCCGTGGCCATGAACCGGAAGATCCGCTTCCTCTGGCTGTACCGGACCGCCGCCTACGCGACGATGGCGATTTCCACCATCAGCGAGGCGATCGTCTTCATCTGGCTGTTCGACCCGTCCTACGGGGTCGTCAACTACGCGCTGAGCCTGTTCGGCGTGCCGGCCCAGCAGTTCCTGAACTCCCCGTCCGAGGCGCTGTACGTGATCGTGACGATGACGATCTGGGGCTGGACCGGCTTCGCCGTCGTGGTCTACCTGGCCGCCCTGCAGGGGGTCCCGCAGACGCTGCTGGAGGCGGCCGCTCTGGACGGGGCGGGACCGTGGACGACGTTCCGCCGGGTGACGCTGCCGCTGCTCAGCCCGGCCTCGCTCTTCTTGGCGGTCTGGCTCACGATCAACGCGCTGCAGCTCTTCGACGAGGTCTACCTCAGCACCCAGGGCGGCCCGCTCAACGCGACCACCGTTCTCGTCTACTACCTGTACGACCAGGCCTTCCAGAACTTCAACTTCGGCTACGCCTCGGCCATCGCCTACTTCCTGTTCCTCATCATCGCCGTGGTCACTGTGATCCAGTTCCGGGTCGGCAGGCGATTCACGCACTACCGGTCATGACGGCCCTCCAGGCCCCCGTGCGGGGGGCGAGCGCCGTGGTCACCCGCCGCCGGCGGCGGCTGCCGTTCAGCCCCTGGCACCTGGTGCTGATCCCGGCCACGCTGATCCTGATCTTCCCGTTCATCTGGCTGCTCATCACCTCGGTGGAGACCCCGGCCGAGGCGCTGCATTTCCCGCCGATCCTGACCCCGCACGTGCTCCGCTTCGGCAACTACCCGGCCGCGCTCAGCAGCGCCCCGTTCGGCCACTTCTTCGCCAACAGCGCGATCGTCGCGGTGGCGACCGTGCTGTCCAACCTGGTGCTGTGCTCGCTGGCCGGGTACGCGTTCGCCCGGTTCCGCTTCCTCGGCCGCGGCGCCCTGTTCGCGGTGATCATGGCCACGCTCATGGTGCCGTTCCAGGTCACGATGATCCCGCAGTTCATCATCACCAAATGGCTGGGCGTGCATGTGCTGGCCGCGGTGGGGATCAACCACCTCGGCGCGCTCATCCTGCCGAACGCGGCGACCGCCTTCGGGATCTTCTTCCTGCGCCAGTTCTTCCGGACCCTGCCGGTGGAATACGAGGAGTCCGCGCGGGTGGACGGGGCGAGCCGGCTGACCGTGCTGTTCCGGATCGTGCTGCCGCTGGCCATCCCCGCCCTGGCCACGCTGGCCGCGCTGACCTTCCTGGACTCGTGGAACAACTTCCTGTGGCCGCTGATCGCGATCACGTCCACGAACCAGATGACGCTGCCGCTCGGGCTGGCGACGTTCCAGGGAGCGCATGCGACCGAATGGACGCTGCTGATGGCCGGTAACGTCATGAGCCTGGCCCCGATGATGGTGATCTTCTTCGTGGCTCAGCGGTTCTTCATCCGGTCGGTCGCCGCCACTGGCCTCGCCGGGACCTGACCGTGACCATGGTCGCGACCCAGGTGAAGCATCACGATCGGAGGCACTGGTGAGCCGGTATCGGCGGTGGAATGAGCTGCTGGAGCTGCTGGCCTCCAACGGCCAGATGCAGGTCGAGGACGCCGCCAAGGCACTAGGGGTCTCCGCCGCGACGGTCCGCCGGGACTTCGACGAGCTGGCCAGCCAGCAGATGCTGACCCGCATCCGCGGCGGGGCCATCGCCCAGGGGGTCACGTACGACCTGCCGTTGCGGTACAAGTCGGAAAAGCATCCGTCGGAGAAGCAGCGCATCGCGGCGGTCGCCGCCGCCATGGTCCGGCCCGGGCAGGTAGCCGGGCTGAACGGCGGCACCACCACGACCGAGGTGGCCCGGGCGCTGGCCATTCGCCCTGACCTCAGCTCGGACACGCCCGCCCCCGCGGTCACCGTGGTCACCAACGCGCTGAACATCGCGACCGAACTCGCCGTCCGTCAGCACATCAAGATCGTGACCACCGGCGGCGTGGCCCGTCCGCAGTCCTACGAGCTGACCGGCCCGCTGGCCACCGGCGTGCTCGAGCAGGTAGCCCTCGACCTGGCGATCCTGGGGGTGGACGGGATCGACGCCGTGGCCGGCGCCACCGCGCACCACGAAGGGGAAGCGAGCATCAACCAGCTGATGGCCCGGCAGGCCAGCCGCGTGGTGATCGTGGCCGACAGCTCCAAGGCCGGCCGGCGCGCGTTCGCCCGGATCTGCACCGCCCGGGAGATCGACGCCCTCGTCACCGACGCCGGCATCGCCGATGAAGACGTGGCCGCGCTCCAGGACGCCGGGGTCAACGTCGTCATCGCCTGAGCGCCCGCGTGACGATGGCCGGAGCGTGGCCGGTGTCTGCGCTGCCGACGGCGGCTTGACGACGTTCTGACCGGTCGTGTCCGGTATCGGCATCGCACATGCCCGTTCCGGCTGGTCGCCTCCTGCTGCCGGTGCGTACCACGTAGCATGAGTCGATGACTGCTACCCGGGGCTGTGGGCAATGCGGCGTGACCTTTACCCCGCGCCGCGAGCACGCCCGGTTCTGCTCTCCGGAGTGCCGGGTGGCCTGGAACCGCCATCATCTGCGGGACGCGGCGGCTGAGGACCGGGCGCTCGAATGGTCCATCGCCGGGATGCTCGACGTGACGGAACGGCTTTCCGTGGGCCAGCCGGCTGATGAGGCCGCGGCGTTCACCGCGGTGGCCGAGGCGGTGTGGTGGGTCACGATCATTGACGCGCGGCTGGTCCGTCAGTACACCGATCTGTACGACGCTGTGCTAGCGGACGACACGGTGCTAGCGGACGACACGGTGCTGGCGGACTACGTCGCGGTGCCGCCGCCGGTGATCGAGGGCACGCTCGCGGGGCTGCGGTTCGTGCGGAACATGATGAGCTTCCCGGGCGGGCGAGCCGACTTCATCAGGCCGCCGGCCGGTCCCGATGGCGCCGGCGCCGTTGTTGCCGCCTGGACGTGGAAGCAGGTGCCGGAGCAGACGCTCGGGCCGCTCCCGGCGCGGATGCGGCCGTGGGAAACGAACCGGTACCGCTCGTACACGGCCTGGCTGGCCGAGCGCACCGTGGGAGAGGTCTTCGCCCCGGCCGCGGCGTTCCTGAACCTGGCCGCCGCACAGGCGGCCCCACTCGCCGGCGCGGAGGCATGATGAGCGCAGTACCTGTCGCGGCTGACCGCGACTATCCGCAGATGATCGTGGAGATCAACCACGTCGAGCCCGCGCCGCGGCGGGTACGCGCGACTTTCGGCGGGGAGCAGGTCTTCGACACGACCAGTGCGCGGTATGTGTGGGAAGTGCCGTACTACCCGCAGTACTACATCCCGCTCGGGGATGTCGACACGCGCTTCGTGATCGACGAGGGGCATGCGCAGAGCACGAGGCAGGGGACGGCGCACCGGCACGGCCTGCGGGCGGCCGGCGCCGAGCGCCCCGGTGCCGTCCGGGTGTTCGGCGAGGACGCGATCGCCGGGGTAGCCGGCACGGCCCGCTTCGACTGGGGCGCCCTGGATGCCTGGTACGAGGAGGACGAGCAGGTGTTCGTCCACCCCCGCAATCCCTACGTCCGCGTCGACGCGCTGCGCTCGCACCGGCACGTGCGGGCTTCCCTCGATGGGGTCACGCTGGCCGACACCACGGCACCGGTGCTGGTCTTCGAGACGGGCCTGCCGACGCGCTACTACTTCGACCGCACGGACGTGGCGTTTGCGCATCTGGTGCCCAGCGGCACCCAGACCGCCTGCCCGTACAAGGGTGTGACCAGCGGTTACTGGTCGGTGCGCATCGATGGCACGGTACGGGACGGCCATCAGGACCTGGCCTGGGCGTACGATTTCCCGACCCGCCAGCTGCTGCCCATCGCCGGGCAGATCGCCTTCTACAACGAGAAGATCGACATCGATGTGGACGGCCGGCGGCTGCCGGGGCCCCGCACTCACTTCTTTAAGTAACGGGCACCGGCCCGCGCCTTCCTGAGCACGGCGCCTTCCGGAGCACGGCGCCTTCCCGCCCTACATGTCGAGGACGAGATCGGATCGCGGCTGGGCGCAGCAGATGAGAATCTCCCCGCCGGGCGGGGGCTCGAGCGGCTCGGGGGAGTACCCGATGTCGCCGGACAGCAACGGGGTGACGCAGGTGTGGCAGACGCCGGTGCGGCAGGACCAGCGGGTGGGAACGTCGCAGGCGTCGGCCAGGTCAAGCACGCTGCCGCGGGTGGCGTCGTAGGGCACGGACAGGCCGCTGCGGGCGAAGCTGATCAGCGGGCCGGTGCCGGGCGGCCCGGCCGGCGGATGCGGTGCGGGCCGGGGCCGGGCGGCCACACCAGGGTTGATGGCCGGCCGGGCGGCGAACAGCTCGGTGCGGATGCGGTCCGCCGGGATGCCGAGGCCGGTGAGCGCGTCCCGCAGGTCGGCCATGAAGGCGGTCGGCCCGCAGACGTAGGTGTCCGCGGCGGCGGGGATGCCGAGCGCCGCCAGCCGGGGGGCGGTCAGGCGGCCTGCCGTCGCGTCGGCGCGGCTGGCCTCTTCCCCGCTGACTCCGCTGTAGAACACCTGCGCACGGGCGTGCGGGAGCGCAGTCAGCAGGTCGCGGGCCTCGCCGGCCAGGGCGTCGTCGGCGGGGCTGCGGGCGGCGTGCAGCCACCAGACCTCCCGTTCGGCCCGCTGGGCGGCCAGCTGGTACAGCATGGCCAGGACGGGAGTGACCCCGATCCCCGCGGAGATCAGCAGCACCGGGCCGGGCCCGTCCGCCAGGACGAAGTCACCGCGTGGCGCCGCGGCATCCAGGACCATGCCCTCCCGGAGCGCGCCGTTCAGGTAGCCGCTGACCACCCCGTGCGGTTCGTGTTTCACGCTGATCCGGTAGGTGCCGGTGCCCGGCGCGCCGGCCCCGGGGGCGGAGGACAGGGAGTAACTGCGGACCGGGGGCGGCTGGCCCGCATCGGCGACCCGCAGGGTCAGGTACTGCCCCGGGCGCGCCGCCGGCAGCGCATGGCCGTCGGCGGGAGCCAGGTAGATGGAGGCGACGGTCGTACTCTCGGGAACGATCCGGGTGACCCGCAGCGGCCGGAAGCCGGCCCATCCCGGTGCGGCGGCCGCTCGTGCCACGGGGGCGGTACCAGCGGCGGTACCGGTTTCTGCGGCGGCCAGCAGGTCGCGGAATGAGCCCTGCCAGCCAGGGCTCAGCGCGGGGATGTTCAGGGCCCGGCGAAGCTGTGCGACGTCATGGCCGGGCAGGTACAGCAGCGCGTCGGTATCGGCGACGCTGAGCTGTCCGGGCCCCGTCCTGGTCCGGATGATCTCATCGCCCGCCTGGATGCGGCCTTCGGTGATCACGCGAAAGTAGAAGCCGGGCCGGTGGTGGCTGACCAGGAGCGAGGGCATGGCGGGCTCAGCCAGGCGCAGGCCCACCCGGTAACAGGTGACCCGGGGCTGAGTGACCTCGAACTCCGCCTCGCCGATCCGGTACCGATCCCCGATGCAGACCTGCTCGTCGGGGAGGCCGTCGACGGTGAGGTTCTCCCCGAACTGCCCGTAGACGAAATCGTCCCGGCCGAGATACCGCTGCCAGTACTGGTACGACTGAATCTGGTAGACGAACACCGCGCGCATCTCGCCGCCGTGCCCGTTGGTGTCCCCCTGGCCGTCGCCGTCGATATTCAGCCGCCGTACCATCCGCGGCCCCGGCACCGATTCCTTCCAGATGCCCGTGTGCACGGTCCTGCCCTGCCACGGCACATCCTTCGGCATGCCGACGTTCACCGACAGGACAGAGGCCATGCGAAGAGCCCTTTCCGGTCCGGAGCCTGGGGCATCGCAGCGGCTCGTCGCCGGTGCGCTGCTCAGGATCCTAGAGCGGCTGACCGGGCCCACGGGGGCCGGAGGCCCGGTAGAGAAGGTGCCGCGAGGTTTCTCCGGGAACGCCTCGTATGGAATGCTCTGGCAGGTGGCCGCTAACCGCACCGGGATGCCCCGGCTTCTGGCTCTCAGCGATCTGCACGTGGCCTTTCCGGACAACCGCAAGATCGTGCAGGATCTCCGCCCGGAGTCTGAAGCGGACTGGCTGCTGGTGGCGGGCGATGTCGGGGAGGTATTCGCCGACATCGAATGGGCGCTCCGGACGCTGTGCGGGCGGTTCGGGACGGTGATATGGACCCCTGGCAACCACGAACTGTGGACCCACGGCAGGGATTCGCTGCAGCTCCGCGGCGAGGGGCGTTACCTGCGCCTGGTCGAACTGTGCCGCGAGCTCGGCGTGGTCACACCGGAAGATCCGTACCGGGTGTGGGACGGGCCCGGCGGCGCGGCCACCGTCGTCCCCCTGTTCCTGCTGTACGACTACACGTTTCTCCCCGACGGCGCGCTGACCAAGGACCAGGGCCTGGCCCGGGCGTACAAAACGGGCATCGTCTGTTCCGATGAGATGTTGCTGCATCCCGACCCTTATCCGAGCCGGGAAGCCTGGTGCTGGGCCAGGATCGAGGCGACCGAACGTCGCCTGGCCGAACGTGACCCGGAGCTTCCGGTTGTTTTCGTTAACCACTTTCCGCTCGTCCGCGAGCCCACGAGAATCCTGCGGTACCCGGAATTTGCCCAGTGGTGCGGGACGACGCGCACGTCCGACTGGCATACCCGCTTCAATGCCGCTGCGGTGGTCTACGGCCATCTGCACATACCCCGGACCACTTGGCACGACGGGGTCCGGTTCGAGGAAGTCTCGATCGGATACCCGCGGGAATGGCAGCGCCGCGCCGCCCGGCCCGGTATTCCGCGCCAGATACTTCCGGCGCCGGCCGCCGGGGCCACCGGCACATAGCCCCCGTCAGATCCAGCCGTGCGTGAGGCCGTTCAGGCCGGTGACAGCAACACGGCCGATTTCCCCACGACGATCACCGGCTACCGGGCAGGCCCGGGCTGGGATCCGGTCACCGGCGGGGGCAGCCCCGACGCCCAGGTTCTCGTCCCGCTGCTCGCCCGGTACGCCACCCCGTGACCGCCGGGCCAGCGGTCTCCGCCGCGACCCTGCGGCACGCGGCAGGCCTTCCTGGGTGGAGTCCGTTACTGGCCGAAAAGCCTATCTTGGGACTGATCCGTCAAGAATCAGGTGGGACTAGACAAATCAAGCTGACATCACATAACGGCGTTCGGGACCGCAAAACCGTCAGCCGTACCGGCCGAATTAGCGATAGTGAAAATAGTGAAATTGGCGGCAACCGGAACCCCGGCTCCCCCGTCCTACTAAGTGAATACCTGGTCTGGACCGCCGCACCGGACGGCCCTCAGTTCAAAATAAATCCAGGGTAATTTCCGGCCGATATTGGGCACGGACGGGAGAATGGGGACGAAATGAAGGCTCACACACTACGGAACTCGGCGGCGGCCCTCATGCTCACGGCCGGCGCCGCCGCCGCGGTCATCCTGCCTGCCGGGATGGCCTCGGCCAAGGTGCTGGTCAACTACCCGGGGACGTCGGTCAAGGTCGGGCACACGTTCCAGGTCGGCGACTGGTACCAGGAAGCTTCCGGCGGCTCGCGCTGGTTCACCACCAATGTGTACAGCCCCACCGGCGCCCGCATATTCCAGGAAATCGGTTACGCCCCCTCGGGCCACTGGGATTTCTGGAATATCAGGGCCACCCGGACCGGCCATTACACGGTCATGTACGAGAGCCGGCTGCGGTCCGGCCGGGACACCTACACCAGGTTCACCGTGACCGCGTACCGGTAGGGACCCGGTCCGTGCACACCCGGAGCCGACGCCGCCCCGCGCCGGGCGGCTCGGCGCCCCCGCTGGGGGCCGCATCGGGGGCGGACTTCTTTCGGTGTGGTTAACCGGCGAACCACCTTTACCGGGCGCCCGTGACTCACGGTGGGCGGCTGCTGCGCTGCGGCGGCCGGCCCGTCACCAGGAGGCCCCGGGATACCCCCGGCCGGCCGCGCCGTCAAAGTAAAGGGGACCTGCTTTGCAGAACACACGACTGCTCATGGGTGCGGTACTGCTGGCCGCGCTGGGCGGGGGCGTCGCCGCGTGCACGCCCGGCGCGGCGCCGCCGGCCGGGTCGGGCCCGGCCATCCCGGGCATGGCCGCCTCGCCCGGGATGGGTACGGCGGGCGGCATGGGCGCCGCGGCCGGGAGCGGCTCCGGTACGGGATCGGTGATCACCGCGGCGTCCGGGCTGGGCAGCCAGGGCATCATGACCGGGCCGGGTGCCTACCTGCTGGGCCCGATGCCGGCCGGCACGGTCTCGCTGTCCCGGGCCGGCCAGGGGCACCTGCGGGCGCACGTGCGCATGTTCGGGCTGACTCCCGGCTCCTCGCACACCGTGGCCATCGACGGCCTGGGCGGCGCCGGGCGGGCGGCCGCCCAGTTCCCGGCGCTGACCGCCGGCGCCACCGGCCAGGTGGATGCCACCCTCACCTCGGCCGGCCGGGTCACCTCGCTTCCCCCGTTCAGCCGGTTCGTGATCCGCCTGGGCATTGATGGCAGCACCGGCAGTGACGGCAGCGCGCTGGCCGCGGAGCCGATCGCCGAGTCCGGTGTGCTGCCGGAGCACCCGGGCAGCACCACCTCCGCCTTCCACGCCGTCACCGCGGACACCGGCGGCACCGTCACCGGCCAGCCCCGCGGCCAGGCGGCGCTCAGCTACGACGCGGCGGCACAGACCCTGACCATCACGGTGTCCGCGTCCGGGCTGAACCCGGGACCGCACGCCGCGCACATCCACCTGGGCAGCTGCGCGAGCCAGGGCCCGGTCAAGTACATGCTCCCCGACTTCATCGCCGACAGCCGGGGCGACATCGACCAGCAGACCCGCGTGGTGACCGGGGTACCCAGCGTGCCCGGCCCCGGAAACTGGTACCTCAACCTGCACATGGGCGGGATGAACCAGATCCTGGCCAACGGCGCGCCCACGCTCAGCTTCCGGCCGCTGCTGTGCACCAACGTGACCAGCGTCGCCGGGATGAACCCCACCGCCGTCCCGACCAGCTACCCCACCCACTTCTGAGCCACCTCCGCCGACGGCCGCCCAGACGGTACCGGCCCGTTAACCGCGAGAGGTCCTTGTCCGCGCAGGTCGTATGGGTGCGTGAGGGCGTGTCTCCGGCCTGGCCCGCGATCCCACGGCGGATGACGTCATCGGCCTGGCCGGCGTCCAGGCCCGATTCGATCAGCAGGGCGCGGGTGTGCTGGCCAAGGGCGGGAACATCGCCCATCGGGGCCTCGACGTCGGTGAACGTTGCCGGGGGCAGCAGCGCCCGGGTGGGCGCGTGCTCGGTCTCGATGCCCCGCCACCGGTCCCGGGCCCGCAGTTGCGGGTGCTGGACGACCTGATCCAGCTCCTTGACCTGGGCGGCGGGGATACCTGCGGCGGCCAGCCGGGCGTCCAGTTCCGCGGTGGACCAGCCCCTTGTCTGGGCGGCCACCGCCGCGTCGCACTCGTGGCGGTGCCGGACGCGCAGCACGTTGGTCGCGAACCGCGGATCGCCGGCCAGCTCCGGGACGCCCAGCACCTCGGTGACCAGCGTGCGCCAGCCGCTGTCGTTCTGCACGCCGATCAGCATCTGGCCGTCGCGGGTCGGGTACGCGTCGTAGGGCGCGATGGAACTGTGGCTCAGTCCCATCCGCGGTGGCTGCTGGCCGGTGTGCATCTGGGTGTACAGCGCGTACCCCATCCACTCGACGGTGGCCTCCAGCATGGACACGTCGATGGTGGCGCCCTCGCCGGTGCGCCAGCGCCGCAGCAGCGCGGCCAAAATCGCCTGTGAGCAGTACATGCCCGAGGCGATGTCGGCTGTCGGGATACCGGTCTTGACCGGCGTCTCGGGCGTGCCGGTGATCGAGATGAGCCCGGCCTCGGCCTGGATGAGCATGTCGTAGGCCTTGCGCTGCTCCATGGGGCCGCCGAGCCCGAACCCGGACAGGTTGGCCACCACCAGCTCGGGGCGGGCCGACCGCAGCTCGGCGGCGCCCAGCCCCAGCCGTCCGGCCGCCCCCGGCGCGAGGTTCTGCACGAACACGTCGGCCCGGTCCACCAGGCGGCGGACGACCGCGCGTCCCTCGGTGGCCTTCACGTCGACGGCGATCGACTCCTTGCCCCGGTTGAGCCAGACGAAGTGCGCCCCGGTCCCGTGCACCACGTGGTCGTAGCTGCGGGCGAAGTCCCCTCCGTCGACCCGCTCGACCTTGATCACCCGGGCGCCGAGGTCGGCGAGGTTGCGGGTGGCCAGCGGGGCGGCCACGGCCTGCTCGATGGCCACGACGGTGACCCCGGCCAGCGGCTGGGTCACGGCATCCTCTTCTGCGCCGACCGCACCAGGGCACGGCCGATGATGAGGCGCTGGATCTCGCTGGTGCCCTCGTACAGGCGCAGCAGGCGGACGTCGCGGTAGATCCGCTCGACCGGCACCTCGCGCATGTACCCGGTACCCCCGTGCACCTGGACCGCCAGGTCGGCCACTTTGCCCGCCATCTCGGTGCAGTACAGCTTGGCGGCGGAGGGAGCGACCCGCTGGTCCTCGCCGCTGACGTACAGCCGGGCCGCGTCACGGGCGAGCGCGCGGCCGGCCAGCACGCCGGTCTGCTGGTCGGCGAGCATCGCCTGTACCAGCTGGAAGTCGCCGATGGGCGTACCGCCCTGGGTGGCCGACGCGGCGTAGTCCACCGACTCGTCCAGGGCTCGTTGGGCGCAGCCCACCGCGAGCCCCGCGATGTGCACCCGGCCGCGGGCCAGCGAAGTCATGGCCGCGCGGTAACCGACCTCGCCGGAACCGCTCACGAGAGCCTCGGGTCCCACCCGGACCTGGGTGAACGTGACGTCCGCCGTCCGTGAGCCTTCCTGGCCCATCTTGGCGTCCTTCGCCCCCACCTCGATGCCGGGCGTGCGGGCCGGAACGAGGAACACCGCGATGCCCGGCCCGGATGAAGGAGCGGGCTCGGTGCGCGCGAAGACCACGAACAGGGCCGCCTCGGTCGCGTTGGTGATGAAACGCTTGCTCCCCTCGATGACCCAGCCGTCGCCGTCCGCGGTCGCGGTGGTCCGCAGGCCGGCCGGATTCGAGCCCGCCCCGGGCTCGGTGAGGGCGAACGAGGCGACCACCTCACCGGAGGCCATCCCGGGCAGCCACCGCGCCTTCTGCTCCGGGGTCCCGAACCCCACCAGCACCTGGCCGGCGATGCCGTTGTTGGTCCCGAACATGGACCGGAACGCCAGCGAGGTGTAGCCCAGTTCCATGGCCACCTCGACGTCCTGCACCAGGTCCAGGCCCAGCCCGCCCCACTCCTGCGGGATCGCGTACCCGAACAGGCCCATCTTCGCGGCCTGAGCGCGCAGGTCACCGGGGATGGCGTCGGTGGTCATGATCTCGGCCTCGCGAGGCAGGACGCGGGTCCGGACAAAGTCGTGGATCTGCTTGATAACTTCGGCGAAGACGTCGTCGGGCACGTCAGGGTTACCGCTGTACATAACGTCCACTATTCGCCGGCCGATGAAGATCAGTCCAATACCTAACCGGAAATCACACCCAGCTTAGCCATGCGGGCGGCAGCGAACCTTCACTGGAGCTCCCCGGCGGGTGCGGGCACTGGAGGGCATGGCGCGTCGCGATGTGCTCGCGTTCACGCCTGCCGCATGGGAGAAGTTCACGCGCAAGCTCAAGCAGTCGTAAGCAAGTAATCCCGGAGGCCGGTTATCCCGCGAGGGTGGCCGGCCTCTCTGGCTTCCGCCCGTTCGCGGTGGCCGTCGAGCCATGCCTCCAAGTCGTCCTGGTCTTCCGAAAGCCAGCCGGCGCGGCGCCGTACGTCCACAGCATGGGGGCGAGTCGTCATACAGAACACCTACCAGCGCCAGCCCAGCGAAAACGTCCTTCTGCCCAGCCAGGGCCGCCCTCAGCCGTCCAGCTGCGACGGGGTCATGTTGGCGCCGGTGATGATGACGGCGACGCGCTCGCCGGGCGCGGGCTTGTACGCTCCGGTGAGCAGGGCTGCGACGCCGACCGAGGCGGCCGGCTCGGCGGCGATGCGCGCGCTCTGCCATAGGGTGCGCTGCGCGCCGCGGATGGCGTCATCGTCCACGAGCACCACGTCCTCGACGTAGGCCTGGGTGATCGGGAAGACCAGGTCGCCGACGCGGCGCGGGGCGAGGGCATCTACGGCGATGCTGCCGGCCGGGGCATCGACGGGCCCGCCGGCCGCCCGGGCGCGGACGAGGGTCGGCGCGCCGTCGGGCTCCACGCCGATGACCCGGGCGGTGCCCGCGAAGTACGCGGCGATTCCGGCGATGAGGCCGCCGCCGCCGACCGGGACCAGCACGGTGTCCAGCGGCCCGGCCTGGTCGTCGAGCTCGAGGGCGAGCGTGGCCTGACCGAGGATGGTCTCCCGCTGGTCGTAGGCGGGCACGCTCATCGCGCCGGACATCGCGATCCACTGCTGCGCGGCCTCCAGTGCGTCGGCGTACCGATCGCCTCCGATCACCAGGTCCGCGAGCTGACGGATGCGCTCGACCTTGGCCGGGGAGGACACGGTGGGCACGAAGATCCTGGCCGGGATGCCCAGCCGGTGCGCGGCGTACGCGACGGCGACGCCGTGGTTGCCGCCCGAGGCGGCCGCGACCCCGGCCGCCGGCACGTCCCGCAGCAGCAGGTTCGTGAACGCGCCGCGGGCCTTGAACGACCCCGCGCACTGCAGCTGCTCCAGCTTGAGGGTCACCGGCCCGGTCAGGTCGAGCTGGACGACCGGCGTCCGGCGCAGGTAAGGGCGGATCGTGTCGTAGGCACGGTGAATGTCGTCATGCGTCATCACGAGATGCTGCCCTCCGTCACGAGCCGGGTTCGGCGATGGCTTCGGCCTGGACGGGGGCGCCGCGCCGGCGCCGATGTCACCAGTCACTGGCGAGGGCCTCCTTGGCCTGGGTGATGCGGTCCTCGTCGCGCTGGTAGAAGACCCACTGCTTGATCTTCCTGCCCCTGATCAGGCCCGCCCGGGAGAGCAGCTTCAGATGCTCGCCGCAGGTCGGCGGGCTGACACCCAGCTTCTCCGCGATGAACAGCGCGCACACGCCGTCTTCGATCAGATCGCCGTCGCGCTGCGGCGGGAAGTTGGCCACCGGGTCGCGCAGCCACTCCAGGACCTGAAGGCGCTTCTCGTTGCCCAGGGCCTTGATGAGATCCACGTCAAGCACAAAGGAATTATGGCAAATAGCTAACTAGCGGTCTAGATCCGGCGGCGGCAACATCGGCGTCGTTGGATCAGCTCGCCGCCTCGCTGCCTGAACCGATCTCCTCGATATCGCTGCGAGCCTGGCCGCTCGTCCAGCCAGGGACAGAGGTGGCCGGGGCCGGCGGGATGTGCGCGATATGCTGGCGCGGATGATAGGCGCGGTCGGGCTCTGTCCGCGGCGCCCGGGACTGAGCAGGGAGGACGATGCCCTCCGCGCCCTACACGTATACAAGTCCGGATGATCCTGCCCGGGAAGATGAGGGGTTGTTCGGCCCCGGGTCGGTGACCTGGCGTGTCATGAACAACCGGATCATGTGGGTGGGGATTGTCCGCGCACTGTACCTGCAGGCATTACATCCGCGAGTGATACGCGGCACGTTGCAGAACGCCGCCATCACCGAGCCCGTGGATGCCTGGACCAGGCTGAGGCGGACCAGGAAGTTCATCGAGACGCGCACGTTCGGGACGACGGCCGAGGCGGAAGGTGCGGGACGTCGCGTGCGCAAGATTCACGAGGCGCTCACCGGAATCGACCCCGACGGCACGCGGTACCGGGTGGACGAACCTGAGTTGCTGCTGTGGGTGCATTGCGGCGAGGTCGCCTCCTGCGCCGACATAGCCCGGCGCAGCCGGCTGCCGTTCTCCGCCGCGGATCTCGATGCCTTCGTGGACGAGCAGCGCGCAAGCGCGGAGCTGATCGGCATCGACCGGGCGGCAGCGCCCGCTTCCATGGCCGAGCTCGGCGCCTACTACGAGGAGATCAGGCCGCGGCTGTACGCGTGCGACGAGGCGAAACAAGCGCTGCAGCTGACCTTTCACCCTCCGGTGCCCGACGGCAACCGCGTGCTGAAACTGGGGCTGCCGCCGGTAAGCGCCGTGGCGTTCTCGACCCTGCCGCGCTGGGCCCGGCGGATGTACGGCCGGCCGAGCGGCCCGCTGAGCGACATGGCGGCGACCGCCGGGCTGCGGGCCGCGCGCCTGGCGTTTAGTCAGCAACGGCTGTTCCGGGGCGCCATGCGGGCCATACACCGCGCCGAAGCAGCAGGTGAAACGGGCCGCCAAGAGCACAGCGCCAGCTGATCTGTGCGCCTGTGGCCGCGTGACCACGACGAGCCTCCGGCACCGCGCAAGCGCCGGCCAGGGTGGGACCGGTACCGGTACCGGTACCGGTAACGGCAGCCGGTGATCGCAACCGCAAGAGGTCTATTCACAAGTCCGTCGGGACCGGCCCATGATGGGCTGAGTGCCATATCCGGCGGGCTGCGGTGGCCTGATCCGATGCTAGTGAGGTGGCTGGCCGCCGGTGGCCCGATGTCGTTGACCTGCCAGCCTGCTCGTGCGCTTGGGAAGGACAGTGCAGATCATGAGCGGTACCAGCGACTCAGCACCGAAGATTCTCGACCTGCCGATCGGCCTGGATGCCACCGGGACGCGGCGGGAGTTCGACAGCCTGGGCCATGTCGACGTTCCCGCTGACCGGTACTGGGGAGCCCAGACCCAGCGCAGCCTGGAGCATTTCAACATCGGCAACGACCGGATGCCGAAGGAGGTGTACCACGCCTACGGCTACGTGAAGAAGGCCGCGGCCCTGGTGAACACCCAGGCCGGCCAGCTGCCGGCCTGGAAGGGCCAGCTGATCGAGCGGGTGTGCGAAGAGGTGATCAGCGGGGCCCTGGACGAGGATTTCCCGCTCTACGTCTGGCAGACGGGCTCGGGGACCCAGTCCAACATGAACGTGAACGAGGTCATCTCCAACCGGTGCATCCAGCTGGTGGGGGGGACGCTCGGCTCCCAGGAGCCGGTCCACCCCAACGATCACGTGAACATGGGCCAGTCGAGCAATGACACCTTCCCCACCGCCATGCACATCGCCGCGTACACGATGGCGACGCAGAAGACCATCCCGGCGCTGCGGCGGCTGCGGGACGCGATCGAGCGCAATTCGAAAAAGTGGGCGGAGGTGGTCAAGATCGGCCGGACCCACCTGGAGGATGCGACCCCGTTGACCGTCGGCCAGGAGTGGTCAGGTTACGCTGGCGCGCTCGATGACTCCATTGCCGAGGTGGAACACGCCACCCACGGGCTGCTGAAGCTGGCCATGGGCGGCACCGCGGTCGGTACCGGGCTGAACGCTCCGGTGGGCTTCGGCGAGCAGGTGGCGGCGCAGATCGCGGCGATGACCGGCGCCAAGTTCGCGACCGCGGCCAACAAGTTCACTGCTCAGGGCACCCTGGACCGCATGGTGCGGGCGCACGGCGGCCTCAAGGACGCGGCCGTCACCCTGTTCAAGATCGCCAATGACCTGCGCTGGCTCGGCTCCGGCCCCCGTACCGGGATCCATGAGCTGATCTTCCCCGCCAACGAGCCGGGGTCGTCGATCATGCCGGGCAAGGTCAACCCGACCCAGGCCGAGGCGATGCTGATGGTCTGCATCGAGATCATCGCGTCCGACGTAGCGGTGACCATGGGTGGCGCCGAGGGCAATTTCGAGCTGAACGCCTTCCGCCCGGTGCTGATCAGCAACTACCTGCACTCGGCGCTGATCATGGCCGACATGTGCGACCACTTCCGCGAGTTCATGGTCGAGGGGACCAAGCTCAACGAGGCCAAGCTGACCGAGAACATCGACCGCTCGGTGATGATGGTGACCGCGCTGTCGCCCGTCATCGGCTACGACAAGGCCGCGGCCATCTCCTACTACGCCATCGACCACGACCTGACCCTCAAGCAGGCCGCTCTGGCCAACGGCGTCAGCGAGGAACTGTTCGACCGGGTGGTCAAGCCGCTCGCCCTCACCCGTCCCGGCTCGGCCGACGTCCCGTCCGGCCCCGGGAAAGCCTGACATGGTCGCCCCGGTTCATAACGCTGCGCCGGCGGCCGGGCCGATCGGCCCGGCGGTCCGAGGCCTGACGTGAGCTCCCCGGAAACGAAGCCCAGGGCGGCCGCCGGCAGCATGGAGCCAGTCGGCAAGGCGGCCCTGATCGCGTCGGTCGGCGGCCAGCGGGGCTACGCCGACTGGACCAATCCCGACCACCGGCTGCGGCGGCTGCTGGCGGAGTTCCTGGGCATGGCCGGGCTGACGTTCATCTTGTCAGGGGGCGCGGCCGTCCTCGCCCGCTACGGGGGCCGGGCGCTGCAGCCCTGGCAGACGGTGCTGGTGCTGTCGGCGGTGTCGGCGCTGTGGCTGGTGGTGGCGGTCTACTTCCTGGGCGATATCTCGGCCCATTTCAACCCGGCTACGACCCTGGCGTTCGCGTTGCGGCGGGACATGAACTGGGTGATGGCGGTCGCCTACTGGATCGTCCAGTTTGCCGCCGCGGTCTGTGGGTCGCTGCTGGCCCGCGCCTTCTTCGGGCCGGCCGGGAACCTGGCCGCCACGATGCCCAAGCCGGGCCTGGACTGGCAGGCCGCCGGGTTCGAGGCCGTCATCACCTTCGGCCTGGTGCTCATGATCCTCAACATGGCCAACGGGCCGAAGCTGAACGGGCCGTTCGTACCGTTGGCCGTGGGCGCCTACATCCTGGCGTGGGGCACCATGGGCGGGCCGTTCGATGGTGCCTCGATGAACCCGGCCCGCAGCTTCGGGCCCGACGTCGCCCTGGGCAACGTGTCGACCTGGTGGGTGTACCTGATCGGGCCGGTGGCCGGCGCCACCATCGCGGTAGGCGTGGCGTACGTGCTGCGCGGGCCGGCCAAGGCGCAGGAGGCCAGCGCCGCCCAGGGAACACCCCTCGACCGCGAAGTTTGAGCCCCATCGCCCCCGGGGCGGCCCCGGCCCCGCCGACCGCGAAGCCGCCGAAGCCCCGTCGGGGGCGCTGGCGGTCGCCATGTCGTGGGCCTTCCTCGGCGCGGTCCCCGGCTGGCTCACCCTCCTCGGCGGGCTGCTACGGGTCACGACGCGAGGAGCTCTTGCGTTTCCGCCGGCTCGCTCATGTGCCACTCGCGGTGAGTCTGCCTCAGCGGCAGGCTGGGCACCAGTTGCTTGTCGGCGAAGTAGATCGTCGCTTTCGGCTGCTTCACGTTGCGGATCAGGCCCAGCATGGCTAGCAGCTGGATGAGCCTCCAGGTGGCGTCGGGGTGCCAGCCGCGCTCGGGCTTGACTCCGGCCGCCGCGGCCTCGGCATCCAGTGCGACCCTGCGGCCGTGGCGGGGGCAGCCGGGGTCGGCGTGGTGCCAGCTGTGGTTACCCTCGCCGCCGGCCACGACAGCGACGAAGAAATTGTTACGGCTGTCGTCCGCGCGGTACTCGTGCCCGCGGCTGTCCTTGGCCCGGTGGCCCCATTTGTGGCAGACGGAGTTGACGAAACCGGTGGCGGTCATGAGGGCTGCCGTCCGCAGCGCTCCGGCTATCAGCACCGAGTTCCACCCGTACAGCGGGTAAAACGCCAGCGGCACACCGAAGTTCGCCACGACCAGGAACGGGAACGCCCGCCGCTGCCACTGCACCAGCCGGTCCTGGGCCAGGTCGCGATGCACCGCGTATCCTGGCGGTCGCTCGTATCGGAAGAACAGCCACACGCCCTGCGCCCACAGCAGGCCCTTGTACCCCCGCCACCCCGGGTATTCGTAAGGCGAGTGCGGATCCTTGCCGGCCACGTCGGAGAAGCGGTGATGGGCCCGGTGATTCAGCACCCATCCCTGGATGTCGCCCTCCATCGACATGCCGCTCGCCACGGCCAGCACGACCCGCAGCGGGAACCTGGCCTCAAACCCGCGGTGGGTCCAGTAGCGGTGATTCCCCAGCGTCACGCCGAACATCGTGAACACGTACAGCGCTGCCGCCAGCACCCACAGGCCGATGCCAGTGGGGGTGGTGAAGGCACGGTACAGCCCCCACATCGCGAAACCCGGCAGCAGTATTCCCAGCGTCACGATGCTGATCGGAACCGGCTTGCGCCGCTTCCCGCTAGGGTCGATGTTAAAGCCCAGCGACAGGACCGCAGGCCAGTCGCGCCTGCCTTTTACTAGTGCCGACATGGCTATCAGCTCCTTTCAGGAGCCGTAGGGGGCCGGGCGTACGCAGCGCCGTCAATTACGGGTTCGCCGTACCGTTACGCATATCAAGCCAGAGCGCATTGTACGCCGGGCAGGAATGGTTGCCTCATTGGATACAGTTATAAGATTTCCGATGACAAGAAAACCGGGCGACCTTTCTTTGTGGCATTTCCTTGAACCGTGCAGAAGGTAATAAAATTGTGTTCCTCGGTTAATTGGACTGCAGATTAGTGAGGACATCTTAAGGCACCGGCTTGCGCATCGGCCGACCTCGGTCTGACCCGCGAGCCGACGGCGGTAAGCGCCTTCCGGCGCGACACGCTGCTGAGCCAGCCGCGGTCACCCGGACTCGCGGGACTGGACCGGGCTGGGCGGAGCCTGATCTCGAGCAGGACATCCTTGCCCACGGACATGCCCTCAGCCGACCCGCAGGGCAGCCGCCTACTTAGGGTCGAAGGTCCACACGTAGGTCCCGGACACGATCACTGCCGCGGGATCGAAATGGGAGGAGTCGGGTCTCCCGGGTGCGAGCCCATCCTTGCCCGGTACGCTTCGCTCGTGACGACGGCCCGCACGCTAGGCAAGCCACAGAGGCGGACCCGTGGACTGCTGCGCTGCGGCGTGGCCGCGGGTCCTGTTTTCGTGGCGGTGTTCCTGTTTGAGGGCGCCGTCCGGGATGGCTACCGGCCGCTGCGTCACCCGGTCAGCTCTCTCGCGCTCGGATCGCGCGGCTGGATCCAGGCCGGGAACTTCGCCGTGACAGGGACGTTGTTCCTGGCCGGGGCCGCAGGGCTGGCCCGCGCTGGTGATCCCGCGAGCAGCAGCCGCGCAGCACCGGCGCTGATCGGTGCGGCAGGCGCCGGGCTTATCTGCGCGGCGGTCTTCACGACTGACCCGGTCAGCGGCTACCCGCCGGGAACACCCGATGCGCTCACCCGGCTCAGCCGTACCGGCGCCGCGCACAATCTGGCGGCGGTCCCCGTGTTCGTCGGCCTGCCCGCGGCCGCTCTGGTCTGCGGCCGGCGGTCCTGGCGGGCCGGCCGGCGCGGGTTCGGGCTCTACAGCGCGGCCACCGCCGTCACCATGCTGGCCACCATGGCGCTGGCCGGTGCCGGCTTCGGCCAGTCACCCCGGCTGGTCAATGCCGGCGGACTGTTCCAGCGCGCCAGCATCATCGCCGGCTTCTCCTGGCTCACCGCCATGTCCGCACGAGCACTCCACCGTGCGCCCGCCACCTGCAGCGGCAGACCACTTTAGATTAAGCCTCCTGGCTCAGAACATGTCGAACCTGTCGGCATCGGGGCCGGTGCGCTCGTTCTTGTCCGTTCCCTGGCCGCCCGCTCTGCAGTTTGGCTGGCTCGCTCATGACTGCCCACCTTTGGCGGCTAATCAGATTGAAAAAATAGACGATCAATGCTCCGTAGTACCGGTCGGCCATACTGGGCTCCGTGGAACTCTCCGACGCCATTGACTTCGCCCGCACCAACCGCTCGTCCGTCCTGACCACCATCCGCGGCAATGGCCTTCCTCAGCTGTCGAACGTCGTCCACTACGTCGGCGACGATCACATTATCCGCATCTCCATTACGGCCGGCCGGGCGAAGTACCACAACCTGCTCAGGCGGCCATGGGCGGCCCTGCACGTCACCCGCCAGGACTTCTTCGCCTACGCCGTGCTTGAAGGCGCCGTCGAGCTGTCGCCCGTGGCCACCCGGCCCGACGACGATACGGTCGGCGAGCTCATCACCTACTACCGGGCCCTGTCAGGCGAGCACGAGGACTGGGACGCCTACCGCGCCGCCATGGTGACCGAACGGCGGGCCGTCGTCCGCCTCACTCCCGACCGGGCCTACGGCATGCTCAGCCTCCCCCTCCGCGGCGAGGCCGAGGAGGAGAATCGGTGACCGGCCGGGCCGGCTACGACGAGTTCGGGCTGTTCCACGAGAACGCCGCCGAGCACGGCCTGCCCTTTGACCGCCCGCCGACGGTGCGGCGGGCCTTTGCCGACGTGGCCCGCGGCCGGCGGCTGAGCGCGCTGGTGTGGCAAGACCGGGACCCCGAACTGGTCCTGCTGCACGGCGGATCCCAGAACGCCCATACCTGGGACACGGTCGCGATGGCACTGGACCGTCCCCTGGTGGCCATCGATCTCCCCGGGCACGGCCATTCGGATGGCCCCGGAGACCGCCCCGAAGGCCAGCTGGACATACACGGCAACGCGGTCGACGTCGCGGCCGCCATCCGCCAGCTCGCCCCGGCCGCCAAGGCGGTGATCGGCATGTCTCTCGGCGGCCTCACGGCCATCGCGCTCAGCGCCGAAGCACCCGAACTGGTCCGCAAGATCGTTCTGGTCGATGTACTGCCGGGGATCAAGGCGCAGCGGGCTCAGCACATCACCGACTTCGTCATCGGGCCGGCCAGCTTTGCCAGCCTGGACGAGCTCCTGGAGCGGACAGCCCGGTTCAACCCGGCCCGGTCCCGGTCGTCTCTCCGGCGGGGCATCTTGCACAACGCCGAACAGCAGCCCGACGGCACCTGGGTGTGGCGGTGGGCCCGTCACCGCCATCCCGCGGCCTCGGCCAGCCCCGCACCAGTCGCCCCCGCGCCGGCCAGCCCGGTAGCCGGTGTCCGCCACGGGCCGCTCTGGGAAGCGCTGTCGTCGATTACCGTGCCGCTGTTGCTCGCCCGGGGCATGCGGCCGGACTCGGTGCTGGACGACGACGACGAGCGGGAATTGCTGCGCCGCCTGCCTTCCGCCCAGGTCATCCACGTCGAGGAAGCCGGCCACAGCCTGCAGGGCGACACGCCCCTCGAGCTTGCCGCGATCATCGAGCACTTCGTCTTCAGCTCCTGATGCCCCGCACCTGAACAGGCCCCCGGGTCTGGCGATCGCCCCGGTGAAGGGCGGCCGGACCTACGTCGCCAGCGGCCACCAGTCCGCGGAAGGCCACCACGTCACACCGGCGGAGGCCCGGGACATGCTCCGCGACGTAGGTCTGCCCGTGTCCCGCGCCCACCAGGGCTTCGGCTGGGTCGCGGCCCTGGGCCGCCCAGCGGTCCCGGTAGTGGCGGATGAGCTCGGCGTAGCGGGTGACCGGGTTCATCCCGTTGGCCGAGAATACCGGGTCGCCGAACTCGGCGGCGAGTTCGACCGACCGTTCCGCCGTGGCCGAGCCGTGCCAGATCCTGATCTTTGGCTGCAGGGGCTGGGGGTGGACCTCGGCGTCGGTGAGCGGGGTCTTCCTGATCGAGGCCACGCCCTCCGGGGGCGCCCAGGTGACCTTGTGCCCGGACCATAGCTGGCGCAGCAGGCGGAGTTCCGGTGCCCTGTATCCGGCGTTGCGCCGCTTGGAGGCAAAGGGCCTGGTCCGGGCCGAACCGGATACGGCGAGCAAGTCAGCCCGGCATCGCCGCGTGTACGAGCTGACGCAGGCCGTCCGGGCGGCCCATGTGACCTGGCTCCGCATGCCCGTAGCACCCGCCACGGCCGCACATGACCTCGGCCTGCACCTCATGCGCTTCGTGATGATGGAAAACATGGTCCCGCGAGAGGAGGTGCTCGGGTTCCTGCACGATCTCAGGGACGCGCTGGCGGCGTTCGTCGCGGAACTTGAGCGATACCCAGCGATCGCCCACGTCAACGAGCTCCACCCGCGTTTTGCCCTGGACCACGGGCTGGCCGTCCACCGCGCCAGCCTTGACTGGGCCGAGCGCACCATCGCCGAACTCCGCCGGCCCGCCGACGGCCAGCCACACGCCTTACAAGCGAAATGTCCGGGCCTCCTACGGCGCCAGGTGTACCACTCGTGACCGCCGGTGACCAGATCCGTCGTGACCGGGATGCCGTTGGCCTCGAACGTTGCCTCGTAGCTGCGCTGATGTTGCTGGTACTACCTGCCCGAGGGGTCAGAAGGTCCATCGGGTAGCGCCGCCGGGCTCCTTGGTGGCGACCGCGTAGGCATCTTCGGGCATGAACTCGTAGACGTACCACGGCGGCGCCCCGGCGCTGGGGGCGCTGTATTCGTGGGTGAAGCCGCCGTCGGCCACGGTTGGTGCCCAGCCGCCCTCGGCGAATACGGCGGCGAGGCGCTGTAGCAGCGCGTCGCCGGTGACACGGGCGGCCCGGCCCTCGAGTGCCAGGTCGTAGCCGTGGATGGCGACGCCGATGGCGCAGCGTGGGTCGTGCTCGATGTTCCGGATCTTGCGCGACCGCGGACTGCCGCAGAAGTAGTAGCGGCCGCTGTGCCAGAAGGCGCCGACGGCGGTCATGTCGTAGTCTGTTATTTCGTATTCCAGATCTGATTTATCGACCTCGCGTACTTCCGGAGACCTGATCCGTCACTCGAGCCATTGCGCTAGCTTCCATCCGAACGTCTGGGTGTACGCGGGCTTGCTTGGATCCGCCCACAGTTTGGAGACCTGCTGATCGGCAGCCGTCAGGCCCTTTGCGATAAGACCCGAAGGGGACACGTCAGTCCCGAATGCCGCGACAGTAGCCTTTTCAATGCCCTTGTCAGCCAGGCCGCCCACCGTGTAGCCCGCACTGAATGCTTCGCCTACGGGTCCCGCGTAAGCGGCCACACCTGCGACCAGGTCACCGCCCGCGACCAGTTTGTCTCCCGTTGTCTTGGACGTCGCGAGGTCATGTATCGCTAGGCCCACGGCGAGCGGCTTAGCGACCTCACCCGCGACTTTCACTACAGGGGCCGCAGCTTTTGCGACACCTCCAGCGGCACCCGCCGCCTTTACCAAGGCGCCTTCGGACTTCGCGACCGCCTCCGTGCTGACTGCAGCCGCTGAATCTATCTTGCTTGACGACGAGGCAGCTTTCACTGCCTCGTCGCCCAGTTGAAATGTCGCCTCGAAAGCCTTATCGACCTCTGCCGAGGCTGACGTCAGGGAATCACCTGCTGCCTTTGGCAGCTTCTTTAGCTCTGCCACCGTCTCGGCGAGGCTCCGATGAATCGCTCCTTGATTAGTAAGAATAGCCTTACCAAGAGCAGCTTCATTTACAAGCGTATTGGTGATATTCCCGGCCGTTCGGTAAGCATTCTGGGTTTCCGCTACTATCTCTGACTCACTGGCCAACAGACCTGTTTTGATCCGCTGAGTGATGGCCTTCTGAAGTTTGCCGAGTTCGGTATGAAATAGTCCCTTGCCAGTCTCGACGAGCACTCCTTCTTCATGAGCCGCTTTCGACACGGCACGCGAATAGAACTGCTCGCCAGTGGGCGCGGTTCGTTGCGCGATCCGAGCATCTACCTGGATGGGATGATCGACCTGAACGTTCCTTCCAAGGAGGGCGCGGTTCACCACCGCCACGCCATACCGCCACACCCCCATCAGTGTTGGCGTGTTACCTTGGCGCCCCGTCGGATCGGAGAGCCGGATCGGGTTGCCGCGCACGTAGGCGTAGAGGTTCGTTCCGTCGGTCAGGCCGACTGGGTCGCAGCTGGTCCAGCGGGCTAGCCAGGGGGCGTAGTAGCGGGCCCCGTGGTAAGAGAGGCCGGTTTCGGTGTCGCGTTCCTTTCCGGTGTAGCGGTAGCGCTTGGGTGTCTCGGTGCGGGACCGGACCGCCTGGTAGGACGTGCTGCCGTACGGGAAGTACTCCTCGTACGTGATCACCTGCGCGTACTGGTCGAGCTCGAGGACCGACGAGTCGAGGTGGTTGGCGAGCTGGTAGCGGATCAGCTGGTCCGGGCCCGGGTCTTCGCCGGCGGTGCGGGTCTCGACCAGGGCCACGCGGTGCTTGTCGTCGAAGACGTGCAGCGTCTCGCGCTCCAGGGTGACCGCGGTGCCGGTGCCGTACTCGCGGTAGATCTCGAAGGTGCCGAGGTAGATCCGCTCGGATTTGCGCGCAGGCGTACGCCCGCTGGTGGCGGCATGCTCGGTGACCTTGCGGACACGCTGCCCGGCCGCGTCGTAGACGTAGTACGTGGTCCCGGGGACCCCGCCGTCCTGGGCGGCCTGGCGAGACGTCGCGTGCAGCCGGTTGTTTTGATCCCAGCGCAGTTCCGGGATCTCCGGCATGGCCGTGGTGTTGCCCTGCTCGTCGTAGGAGAACCGTTGCGGGCCGGTGGCTGCCCGGGCCGGGCCGGTGCCGGTGAGCCGGTTGCTGTGCCGCCGGGGCTCCAGCAGGCTGGGCTCGTCATAGCGGTAGTCACGGGTCCAGCCGCCGTCCGCGTGATCCGCGGAGCGGTGCGCCATCCGCAAAAGGTTGCCGGCCTCGTCGTAGCGGTACCGCTCGGTGTAGCGGGCCATCGCGGCGCCGTCGCCCGGCTGTGGCAGGTCCGCCCGCAGCGCGTCGGTTGCGCCGGGCGGGACGGGATGTGACGCTCCGCCTGCTGCTTGCCCGAGGTGCTCGCGGCCCGTGGCCTCAATGAGCCGGTAGAGCGCGTCGTAGGCGTAGGAGGCGGATGGGTCGACGACCCGGTTGCGGAAGAATATCCGCTGCTGGGCGTGGTCGCGGACCATGGTGGGGTTGCCGACCGGATCGTAGGTGTAGTGAAGGTCCTGCAGCCGCTGCCCGCCGCGCAGCGTCGTCAGGGTGACCAGCCGGAACGTCAGCGGATCGTAGCTGTACGCCGAAGAGCTGCCGTTGCCGTAGGAGATCAGCGTGCGCTGGCCGCGTGCGTTGTAGTCCAGGTGCCCGACGAAGGTGATGGCCTCTTCGGAGCCGCGCAGGCGGCCGTCGAGGTGGTCCAGCAGGCTCGCCGGGTTGTAGGACGGACGCATCACGCTGCCGTCCGGGGTGGTCATGCTGGTCGGCCGGTTCAGCGCGTCGTAGCTGGTGCGGCCGGGGTACGTGCGGACTTCCAGCGGGACGTCCGATGACCAGTCGACGACGTTGATGTACTCGGCCGCGAGGTGCCGCTGCGCGGCGAGCAGGTTGCCCTTGAAGTCGTATGCCTCGTTGGTGGTGATGCCGGCGCCGTCGTACTGCCGGGCGACCCGCGTCCGCAGGTTCCTGGCCTCGGCGTCGGGCAGGCTCTCGCCGTACTCGGTGCGCGCCTGCAGCGCCTGACCGGTGATGCCGGGCCCCGCCACGTAGGTGCGCAGCGGGCGGCGGAGCGCGTCGTAGTCGGTCCGGAAGGCGAATCCGCGGGAGTTCCGGGAGCGAACGGGCTTGCCGGTGACGTCGGGCAGCAGTTCTCCCCCGCCGGTGTCCATGCCCGCGTGGGTCAGCTGGCCGCCCAGCATCGCGTAGCCGTAGCGCATGACCGCGCGGCCGAGCGCGTCGCGCACCCCGTGCTCGTTGCCCTGGATGTCGAGCAGGCTGTGCGTCCGGCAGTACTGGTCGGCCGGGCCGCCGGGGCCCGGCACGCGGTTGTGCGCAACGGTCAGGAAGGTCCGGCCGAGGTTGTCGAGCCAGCTCCGGGCCGGAGTACCTGCGTACAGCTCCGCCTGCTCGGCGGCGCGCTGGTCCGCCAGGCCGAGGGCACCGCCGATGCGCCGGTCAAACCAGGTCGCCCAGCCGCCCGGCTGCTCGCTGAGCACGCCGAGGTACCGGCCCATGTAACCCGCCACGTCCGGGTCCTCACGCGGGTCGAGCAGCACGGTGTCACCCGCGTCCTGCTGCCACGGGTCGAACGTGGTCTTGTCGTAGCTGGCGTCCGGGTGCAAGGTGGCTACGACCCGCCCGACCGGGTCGTAGAACAGCACCGCGCTGACGCCGACGGCGCGGGCGAACTCGAACTCCGGCGTCGCGGTGAAGAACGGCTCGTACGTCCGGACCGGCTTGCCCTTGTTGTTGAAGACGGTCCAGCCGCTGCCGATCCAGCGATGCTCGACGTCCGGCGCGGCGTCGGTAATGGGCCCGGCGGCGGCCTGGCCCTTGTGCTGGATCTCCCGGCCGAAGCCGTCCGAGTAGCTGAAGGAACGCTGGATCTTCGTGCGCTGCCCGGGCGCGAGGTCGCTGACGTGCGTCTCGCGGGCGAGCACCGCCACCCCGGCCGGACGCGGCTGCGGCTCATGGCGGGTGCGCCGGTAGGCGTCCAGGTCATACAGCACCCGGGTGGTCGCCTGGCCGAGCAGCCGGTGGGCATGGGCGAACGGGTCGGCGAAGTACGCGGTGACCGCGGGGGGATCGGGGTCCGGTTCGAATCCGCCGGGGGAGTCGCCGAGCCGCTGCTCCGGCTTGCCCATCTCGGCGGTGCCGCAGACCCGGCCCAGGGTGTCGAAGGCGACCGCCGCCCGGTTCCTATTCGCGTCGCTGACCAGGCGCGGCGCCAGCACCCGGTAGTCGTTCCCGCCGACCGTGAGCCAGTCGTCCTGATCCCGCTCGCCGACGGTGACCAGGTTGCCGAGCGGGTCGCGGGTCTGCGACACCAGCAGGTCGTAGCGGTCGAGGGTGACGGCCGTGGTGTGGCCGAATGGGTCGCGGAACCGGCGCGGCAGGAAGAAGTGCCGCCGGGCGTAGCGGAGCTCGGCGGCTGGATCATCGCCCTCATCCGGGGAGTAGAACACCCGGCCGGACGGCAGCCACCAGATCTCGCCGTCCCGCACGTAGCCGGCGGCGGTGAGCGTTCCGGCGTCCACCCGGTCCCCGTACAGGCTGGTGACCAGGTCGCTGGTGAACGCCTGGCGGTAGCTGCGGTAGGGCAGTGCGAGCGGCTCGATGACGCCGACCGGCAGCGGGCCGGACAGGTCGTCGCGCCGGTACCGGACCCGGGTGCGGGTGATGAGCCGCCGGGCGGGCGCGGGCAGGCTGGCCGGATCGGCGTCCCAGTCGCCGAAAGACAGCTGCATGCTGACCGCGGCTACCCCGTCGCGCAACTCCTCGAAGCTGAACAGCCGGCCGGCCGGGAGCAGGCCGACGATCTCGAACGTGCGCGTCTCGGAGGGCGCCGGCGTCCGGTGGGCGTCGGGCAGCTCCACCGGGTTCGTGTAGTCGTTATCGGTCAGAGTCAGCCGCAGCCTTCGCTGTGCGTCCTGGCCCTTCTCCGAGAGGTCCCGGTCGGCGAATCGGCGGCCGTACCCGGCCGACGCCGAGCGCAGCGGGTTGCCGTAGCCGTCGGCGGCGAGCACCAGGTCGTGGCTGATCCGCGGATCCGCCCGCAGCTCGCCGTCCACCGGGTACAGCGTGCGCTCGTAGTGCGCGGAGATGCTCTCGCGGGCGTGCGTCAGGAAGACGGCGTGATAGTTCTGCGGGCCGTCCGGCCGCCAGTGGGTGGCGGGCTGGAGCAGCTCGATGGTGTAGTTGTGCTCGGTGACCGTGTACGGCCGGCCCTGCGCCTCGCTGCCGTCGAGCGCGTAGACCTCCTCCCGCAGCGGCGAGCCCTTCAGCGCCCGGCAGGCCTCGCGCGCCTCGATCCGCGACAGCTGCCACGGCCGGGGCTGCTTCCCGGTCAGCCGCAGCGTGGCGGGCAACGCGGTGTCGGGCAGGTCCGGGTCACCGCCACCGGGCTGGCGGTAATACTCCTGCGCGTAGAGCCGGGTGACCCGGTCCTCGCCGGGGAAGACGCCGGTGTGCAGCCAGGTACGGGTCAGTACCGGCGGCAGGTCCGTCGCCTGGTCCAGATTCGCGAAGTCGTTCTGCGCGCCGCCGGCTTCCAGCACCGCGAGGTCCTCGGTGTCCCACTGCTCGACCATGCCGAAGCCGTGGAACTCGCGCTCGAAACCGTCGAAGTAGCCGTGGTGGTAGGCGTGGCGGGTGGTGAACTTGTTGCGGTTGATCCGGTCGATGGTCTCCACCCGTTCGACGACCTGCACCGGGAACGGGAGCCGGGTGATCCACGGCCGCCCGGCGGCCTGGTCGGCCAGGTAGAACTGGGTGGACGGGGCGTAGCTGATGTGAGTTTCCGCGCCCAGGTTGTTGACCACCTCGGTGAGCAGGTACGGCTTGCCCGCCGTCATCAGGTCGAGGTAGCGCAGCTGCCTTCCGCTGTCGCCGGGCAGCGGCGAGGACCAGACCAGGCACGCGGTGCCCCGGCCGAGCAGGTCGGCGACCATGACGTTCGCCAGGCTGTCCGGCCGCGGGAACCCGTGCGGCAATATGTGCGGGTCGCTGTAGCCGTTGCCGGACTGGTTGAGGTGCACGCGGGTGCCCTCGGGGTGCAGGTAGATCAGGTCCGCGGTGCCTGATCCGTCCACGTCGGCGAGCCGTACCCGCCGCTGGTCGAAGTGATCCGGCTGGTCCAGCCACGGACAGCGGTCCATGGTCACCTTCGCGCCGAACCGGCCGAAGCCGACGCTCGGCCAGTAGCAGACCTCGCCGACCCGGACCCGGACCAGGTCGGACAGGCCGTCGCCGGACATGTCCGCCAGGTAGATGGTCTGCTCGGGGTCGGCGAGCACCAGCCGCGGGCCCCGCTCCTCGTCCCACGGCTGGAAGGTCCGCGTGCCGCGGCCGTAGCCCTCGTAGCCGAGCGAGGGGTACCAGGTGAACGCGTCGTCTCTGGTGATCAGGACGTCAGCGAGACCGTCCCCGTCGAGGTCGACCATGCGCAGGCCGGGGTCGTCCCATGCGATGTCCGGGTGGGACCGGAACGGGCGGAACGGCCGCCAGCTGCGCTCGCGGGTCCGCTCGTAGACGCCGGGCATTGGCCCGCCGAGCTCGACCAGGTCCAGGTGACCGTCACCGGCCAGGTCGAGCAGTTCCTGCCGGTGCCCTGGGGCGGCCATGGCCGGCTGGGTTGCCAGCATGCGCTGCGGCGCGAACCGCCCGCCGCCGAGATTGGCCTTGTAGAACCAGGCACCGCCCTGCCTGGCCAGGACGCCGGACAGCCCCTCGCCGTCCAGGTCGGTCCACTGGTAGGCGGTCCCGTCGATCCCGATCGGCAGGTTCCGCAGCGCGTCGGGGCCGATGTCGTGGGGCTCGTGGCCGATGACGGCCCGGCTGTAACGAAGCTCCAGGGAGGGCAGCGACTCGGCATGGTAACCGCCGCCCCGGCGCCGGTAGCCGGTGTGTGTCACCGACGCCACCGTGGTCATGCCGCTGCCGCCGGTGCTCTCGTAGGTCAGGTCGGTGGAGCACACCAGGCAGTCGGTGCCGACGCCGGGCTCGCCGGGGAAGTGGTGGAACATCAGGATCCGGTGACAGCGCCGGTAGCTGCGGACCTCGAAGCCCGGGCGGTAGGTGGAGAACGGGTCCGGGCGGCACGGCCACGGCCGGGCGGGCTCCGGTAGCGGAGCCTTCTGGTCATGGTCGCCGTAGTCGAAGACGACCTCGAACATCCAGCCGCCGCCGTCCGCCTGTCCGGCGCCGTCATGACCGTCGCCGGCCGGCCACGGCACCCGGTTGCCGTACCTGATCCGCTTGGGATGGCGGCCCGCCGACCTGGACCGCTCGGTGCGGTTACGTTCGCTGGCCAGGGCGGTATCGACGCCCGAGCTGTCCTCGGCCTGATAGTCGTAGATGGCGGCGTTGCCCGTGTCGTCATGGCTCGCGCAGATCAGCCAGCTGAATACGTGCGACGGATCAGCCGGGTCCGCGATGCGGCTGGCCGCGGTGGCGCCGTAGATGGTCGTCACGTTGCCCGAGGTGATCGACCGCCAGTGCGTCTCGCCCGAAACGAGGTCCCGCCAGCGCTCGATCCGGGCGAACAGGCCCTCGATCCGCGGCCGGTAGTGCTGGATCTCGTACTGCGTGCCGGCCACGGTCCGCCGTTCGGGCACCTGCTCCCGGACGCCGTCCCGTTCCGCGCGGACCGGGACCAGGTCCTCGGCGCCGCTCAGGATAAAGGTGTCCTGGTCCGGATCATCCTGGTAACGCGGCAGCCCCTTGTCGGTCTTGCGGGTGATGGCCGGGAGCGAGACCTTCCACCCCAGCCCGAACGGGCCGTTGCCCGCGCCGGAATCGTAGGCCAGGCTCAGCGACGGGCCGAACCCGGCCCGGCCCGGGCTGGTCGCCACCGGGATGGTCAGGCTGGCGGTGCCGGTGGCCGCGCTGACCGTGAACTTCTCCCCGATATCGCGGATGGCCCCGCCGCCCTTCGGCAGGGTCACAGACGGCGCCGGCGGAGGGCCGCCTTCGGCGGGCTGCCACGCGGCGCCCGGCGCGCCGCCGCCGTTGGCCTGGCTGGCCGGGGGGGCGGGGGCCTGCGGTGAGCCTGGCTGTAGTGAGCCTGGCTGTGGTGAGCCTGGCTGCTCCGGTGGTGAGCCGGGATCCGTGGGAAGCATCGCTCAGCCCTTATCGTCCATGGCCACGCCGCCGGTCCTCGGCGTCTTCACGGCACTCTGCAGGGGCCGGCGAGCCGCAGCGGGGCCAGGGCTCCGCGTCGTAGTATGCGATCACGTAGGCGCTGCAGATCTCCCCGGTTTGTGCGGGAATCTCGAACGTGCAGCCGGCCGGCCGGTCATCCCGCAGCGGTCCGAGCCGGCGGTCGCGCAGGTCGATCGCGCCGAGGAAGAATCCGGGCCATGCCCCGTCAGCGATGCATCGGAATTCAGCGACGTTGTCGTGGCCGACCTCGTCCCGGTCGTGGCCGGCCTCGTCCCGCCGGAAGCGGATGAGGTGATGGTCTCCGGGGGTGGCGCCGGGCGCATTGAACACGAGCAGTAGCCGGTCGATCCAGTGCACACGGCGGCCGGGAACGAACGGGAACATTCCCGGTGTGAAGCCCAGCCTCAGCCTGCGGTGGCGGTCGCCGTGATCTTCCCGGTGGTGTTCCTGGCCCGGCGTCCGCAGAGCCGGCCAGGCGTCGGGGAAGTCCTGGCGTACGTCGAACAGCCGCAGGCCGTTGCCCAGGAGCCGCCCGCGGGCGTCTTGTGACGCTGCGGCGCGCAGGATGTCGCCGCCGTCGCGTGCGGTGTAGTCGAGGTGCAGGATCAGGTCGCTCAGCGTGTCCAGGTCGAAGTAGTTGTTCTCCTGGGGCAATTCGATACGCCACCGGCTGACGGCCCCGAGATATTCGAAAGGCAGATACCGCTCGTCCCTGAAATTGAGCTCGAACATGCCCGAGTCGTTCTGGCCGCTGCGCGTGGCGATCGATTCCCGGGCAGCGTATTCGCGGACGATGCGGGGGTCTTCGGGGCATGGTTCGTACTCGCTGCGATCCCTGCCGTCCCGGCAGCAATGGTGTGCTGGAGGACGGGTTGCCGGGTCGATGCGGGTCATGCTGCTCAGCAGGGTCAGGCGGCAATGCGGGGGGTTGTAGGGGCCGGTTACGCAGGGCAGTGTCAGCGTGACGTTTTTGATGCGGCGCATGTAGTGGCCGGGATAGTGGAGGTCGAACATCCATTCGGGAATGTCGATCTCGCAGTACCCGGTGGTGCGCAGCCGCAGATATGCGGCGGGGAACTGCAGCCGCAGTGAGATGTCCTCGGTGAGCTCGTGCTCACGCCGGTTTTCGTCGAGATAGGCCTTCTCCATGTGGCTGAGAGCGAATTCGAGCCGCTCGCCGGCCATAAGCCCTTGGTGCAGGTTGTCCCAGGTCTCCTCGGGGATGAACCGTCTTGTGGTGTGGCCGCGCTCGAAGTTGAAGGCACGCTGGGCCTCATGAGCCGAGTGAAGCGCCAGCTCATACATCCTGCAATGCAGGGCGGCGGTCTCTTTTTGCAGCCACAGGTAGAGCTCTGCAGCAGTGAACTTATCGCGCAGGAAGTCCTGGATTTCCGTTGCGTGCTCGATCTGCCGCTGCTGATTGTTGAGCTCTTGCAGGGCCTGATCCCGCCGCCTGTGCGCGCCGAGGATCTGAAGCTCCGCCTGCTGGATCTCGATCGGCAGTGTCTGCATTTGATGGCACCATTCGGCTGCCCGGCGATCCCAGCCCGCCTGTGTCATGTCGATCGCGGCGGTTGAGCTCTGGATATCCGCAACTGTCTGCATCACCCTCGCCATTGTCTGGAATAGTTCGGCCAGCTTCGTGCCGATCGGAACCTCGGTGAATGTGGACATGGCCCCGACGTTAAAGTTAGGGACGATATTCATGATCTCGCCGACCACTTCGGATACGTTAGCGCCCGTGCGAGTCTGGATCGCATTCGTACTGAGACCCAGATTCTGGATCTCGTCATTGATAAGGCCATTCTGATACAAATTGGCGTAATACAGCAGATTCGCCTGATTGAGGTCCTTCGTCTGCTGCAACGCCTGTACCTGCCAGTCCGCGTCGCGCCATTGGTCCTGCCGGATAGTGAGGCCGAGAGCCAGCATCTCGCGGTCCTGTTCCGCGTGAATCGAGGCCAGGTACTCGGCGTCACCTTTTTCATATGCGGACAGCAGCGCGGAACCGAATTCGCGGACCCGCCCGGCAATCTCGGCGGCCTTCTGGATCTGGGAGAGGAAGCGGTACGGGCTGGGGCTGTGGCACCATTCCTCTTCGTTAGCGCAAGGTCCGGGAACGGTGCGCCACCCGTGGCGCAGCGGGCTGTCCCCGAAGTAGTCCATGTCGCGGCCGGGCTGGCCGCCTCGGAGCCGGCGCGCGTCGAGACACCTGTGGATCAGTCCCAGCCGGTCGGCGGTGAGATCGTAAAGATCGAGAAGCTGAGGGTTGAGCGGCGCGTAGGCCGGGACGAACGCAGTGACGGGCTGCGGCGTGGCCGGGTCCTCCAGCGGAACCGTTTTCGGGCGCCGGCCGGTGATCTTCGCGGCCAGGTCGTAAAGGAGCCGGGCCTGCTGAAACGCTTCCGGGGAACGCCGCCGGCGCATCAGGGCGTCCCCCCAGTCCACGAGCGTCTGGCAATAACGCAGTGCCACGGCGCGGTTCCGGGCCACGTCGTCCGTGGCTTTTGCACTGTCGCAGCACGCGCCCGGCCGGGGAGTTTCCTGGCCGGTTGCCACGGCAGCGGCGGGAGCCTGTTCTGCGATCTCGTCACTCGGCGGCGGCGCCGGAGAGGTGCCGGGACAATGCGCCCAGGCACAGTCCTCCTGCAGGGGCGCGAACGAGCGCTTGTACCATCTGAGCGCGAGCTCGAAGCTGCAGTTTGCCCGGAGCGCGTCACCAACGATCAGTGCGGTGGAAAACCACGATCCGGGAAACAGGCGGGCACCCGGTTCGTGATACGCGAAGAAAGGATAAGAAGGCAGCCCGCCCGGATAGGGAGACGTAGCGGCTGGCGCCGGCGGCGCAAGGACCTGCGGCAGCGCCACCGCATGATCCGGCGGCAAATCATATCGGAAGCCTGGAGGCGACGGATCTGCGTCATAACCGGCGGGCAGCGGTGCGCTGCCGGTGACCTGGAAGTAGAGCGAGTCTCCGGCTCTGCCCAGAAAAACCAGATCGGCAGGCGTGGCGATCGCGACGTATTCTTCGGATCTCCTGGGCTGCCCGAATTCGCCGTTGTGGACGCGGCACCACGCGAGACGGACGGCCGGGCCTGGCTGCCATTTCGCCAGCAGCGACGGTACCTGGTCTTCGTCGTTCCACTCAGCCGACTGCTGCTGGACCTGATCGTAATATGAATCCTGGAAACCGAACTGGTAGCTGCCGGTGAAGCTGGCGTCGCCACTGCTCTGGGCGTCCGTCTGGTCGGTGTAGGCATAAACCTGCGTGCTGATCAGCCAGAAGTAGTACTCATCCACCAGGACCGGGTGATCACGGCCGCATTCATGGCAGCAGGCGGTGCGGGGCTCGTCCCGGTGCGGGACGAATCCGAGCGCCGCTTCCGGGACTCCCGCCGCCGCGACACGCACGAACCGTGTGCCCAGCTTCGCCGCCGACTCCATCCACAGCGGCAGCGGCTGTGGATGGGTGCTGCCAGCCGCTATCGCCTGCCCGAGCGACGTGACCGTTTCCGGAGTTACGGGGCTGGGGGCCGGGTCCGCTGAGACGGCAGGGGCAGATGCGGTGGCATCGGTCGAAGGGGTGGGGGTGGGTGCGGGGGCGCTCGCCTGCGGTACCGTGGCCAGCCACGTCGGCTGGGCGGCGTACTCGGGACTGCCGAGTGTGGCGAGTCCCTCTCGGCTGGCCGATTCAGCGGGCGGGGACGTCGATGGAGGGGGCGGTGACAGCGGGCGGAGTTCGGACGGAATGCGCCGTTGCAGGAGCCTGGGCGCATCCTCCAGGGATGCCTCGTCGTCGGCCCACCAGTCCGAGCCGCCGGGTGCGGCCAGGGCGAGGGTCGACGTGCGCAGCTGAGATTCCAGGAACCGGAAGGCCTCGATGCGGCGGGCCTTGCCCAATTCGGCCCACTCGATCCAGTTCTCACGGTAGAGTTCCCTGCGCTTGCACAGCTCCCAAGTCCGGTAGGTTTCGAAGCGGCTGTCCCAGAGCCGCGCGAATTCGCGGGTCACTTTCCAGCCTGGCTCCAGTCCAAGCTGGCTCCGGCGGACGAACGACTGGACTGCCGTGATGGCCTCGTCGATTCGGCTTGCCTTTTCGCAGATGCCGGTCTCGACGTCGAGCAGGAGAAGATCGCTGAGGTCGCCAGGTGCCGAGGCGAACGTGGAGGCCGGCAGCCAGGTAAGCGCAACCCTGTTCAGGCGGCACAGATAAGAAATCAGCGCGTCCCGACCCCGCTCGCGGAGCCCGTCGTTGAGCCGCCTGATATCTAGGTAGCGGCGTGGCTCGCCATTTTCGCAGCAGCCGTTCGCGAGAAACGCGGAGAGATTCGCATTCCCGGTTTCTGTTACACCGGAGGCGGGCATCGCTGCGCTGGGGTCCTGCGCGGCCCACAGATCCGGCCGCGCTGTGGACATGTCTTTCGGGTGGAAGCGGTTCAGCACGCCGCGGACCCACTGATCCGCATGCCACACGCGCGACAGCCAGCGGTCATCCTCCAAGTCCGTGCCGGTGACGGAGTAGATCGCGGTGCTCTGATCCTGGTAGTAGCGCAGGTCGATGGCCCAGTACTCCGGGTCGGCGCCGATGTGCCGGAGGAGCTGGGCCGGGTCGGCCGGCTGTGTCACCAGGGCTTCCTGGAAAAGGCGCCACAAATCGCCTTTGCGGCGCTGTTTTACTTCCCTGCGCACCTGGTCGTAGTCGAAGAGCCGTTCCCACCAGTCGAACATCGCCTGGGTCCGCTGAAGGGACGGGGCCGAACGGTCTGGGGGTACGGAAGCGGGTGCGTAGTAATTGTCTTGCAGGGGCAGGAAATTAAAGTCGAAGTCAGCCAGGTGCTGCATGAACGTGGTGCTGGTCCGGTAGTACGCATGTCCGGCGAAGTTTGCCGGGTTCGCGAGCATGTAGCCAAGCTCGGACTGGCAGTCTTCGCCGCCCGGCCGCGCGGACAGACCAAGTCTCCCGGCGAGCAGGACCGCCTTGAACGCCCGTTGATACGTGCGCCGGGCATCGCGGAGCGTGCTCGTGTAGAACGCCTTCAGGAATGCTTGCGCCTTGCTTCCCTGGGGGAGCGGGACTCCCTGATCGAGTGTCTGATCCTGGAAATCGCGGTACAGGTTCCTAACCGGAAGGGTGATGAGGCAGCCATCCGTGTCGGGGCCGGCGTATTTGAGCTGGAAGCCCGTGTGCTGGGGATGGCTATCCGCGGCGGTGAAATCGGGTGCGGGCTGGCTGAATTCGATCACGATATGGTAGGCGCCGCGCCTCAGACGGGTCATATCCCGTCCGTGGTCCGTCTCGCCGGGCCATTCGTGGTTGACCACGACCCAGGTCCGCTGGCCGCGTTGCAGGGTCACGCGCCACTGGGATTTCTCGGCCCGCCTGGTGTCAGGCTTTTCGCCTTCCGGGGCCGGTGCCCCGGCGTGGAACGCATACTCACCCTCACCCTCGACCAGGAGCACTCCCGACCAGCGGACCCGGATTGCCGCCGCGCCTCCCAGTCGGAGCCCGTCGCTGTTCCTGACGGCATAGCCATTGTTCACGGCCACCAGCGGGCTGGCGGCCGCCGAGAGCCCCAGCGCCGGCAAAATCGCCGGAACCGGGCTGTTGGTGATGTCGCGTTCGTGCCCGAAGGCCTCCAGCGGACCGCGCACCTCTCGCCAGGCCACCTGATACGAGGCCGGAGCACCGCCGGCCGCCTCGGTGACGTCCTGGGGGGCAGTGTCTTGCTGAGGTGGCGGCTCGGCGATTTCGTACTCGCCGAGCAACCCGGTGCCGGCCAGGCCCAGCAGTGCCGCGATCGCGCCGCCCGAAGGCGGTGGCGTCCACATGACCGCCGGTGTCACGCTGGAATCCGACTCCCAGGGGGTTCCCGTGTTCTCGTCGGAGAACAAGCGGCTCAGCACAAGCCCGGCCACCTGCTCCAGGTCCTCGTGACGGCAGCCGGTCCGGTGCGCGACGTGCCCGGCAAGGTGATCGGCGATCACCTTGCGTCGTGCGTTGGCGAGCGCGAAGTGGTACCGGAACCAGGACCAGCGCTCCGCCTCGTCTCGCTCCTCAATGAGGTGTATCTCCGCACTCTGCCAGTCCGGGAACAAAAACGCGGCAAACGCCAGGTCGGTCCGCGGCGCGAAATAGAGGTCCTGCACGGCGGCCTGTTCGGCACCGTTCAGCTCGGGCAGCTGGCTGAGCTGGGCGGCCACCGCCTCGTCGCGCAGCGGCAACTGCACCCACAGTTCCGCCGGTTCCGCCGGTTCCGCTGAGCCGGCATCGTACTGGAAGGGGCCTCCCGGCGGTGAGTTCCACGCCGCGCTCGAGGTGAGCGTCGTCCGGTACTGCCGCTGCCTGCGGCTCACCGAAAAGCCCGCCGCTTCGAGTACGCCCGGGAAGAGATGCTGACCGATAGAGAGCAGCGGGTCCTGCCCGCTCGGTGGCGCGTAGCCGAACGTACGGCGGAACTCCGTCACCACCCGAGGCCACGTCAGTTCGCGTACTTCCTCCTCGCGGACCTCAGCCGCCAGGAGCGCCTCGCGGAGTTTCCACAGCGAGAACTGCCGGGCATCCTCGGGCAGTTCGAGCGGGTAATTCAGCGCGTCGTCCGGATCCTGGAGCGGAAATGGGCCTTCGCCCTCCTGGGGATCCTCCGCGTTGAACAGGTAAAGCAGCTCTCCGACCCGGAAACTCGACGCGCTGATTTTAGCCAGCACTTCCGCGAACCGGAGCGTGCAACCGGGATTGCTGTTCCAGGTGTCGGTGGATGGATTGGACGCGGTTGGCGGGTTGAAACCGGCGAGGCGGGAAAGGCCGTCGAGGTTGTCAGCCATGTGCGCGTCGCCTTCACCGTGCGGATGCGCGCGGCCGTAACGTCGCCTGGCGTAGGATTCGACTCCTTCCAGGAGACGGCCGATCGCCCACTTCCATTTCCTGCTGCTGCTGCCAGCCCAGAGGGCGAGCAGGTGGGTACGATCGGTTCCTGTCGTTCCTGTCGTTCCCGTCGCCTGGTCCGAGTCATCGGCCAGCGGCAGGTCAAAGTCATCGCGCAGCATCTGGAACGCGGCGAGTTGCCGGATGAACTCGGGGTTGACGGTCGCGCCGCTGAACAAGTTCAAGACGGTGCAAATATCGTAGAGCTGCTGGAACGTATATCCGCCGCCGGGCGCGTCCCTCAGTTTACGCCAGAGGCGAATGAAGATAGCCAGCTGAAGAAGCTCCTGCTCGCGTGCATCGCCGTCCGGGAGCTGAAGCCGGTAGTCTTCCAGGCAGCAAGGTTCGCACTCGGGATAGCCGCCGTTTCCCCTATCCTGGTCATTCCCGCTCGGACGCTGCGCGAATACCGTTTCTGAATCCTGGTCGTTCCCGCTCTCACGCTGCGCGAATACGGCCGCGTACAATTCGAGGAACTCGCAGTACGTCAGGCAGGTGCGGCTCAGGAATTCGGAGAGGACGACCACGTCGTTGACCCATGACTGGTCCTCGCCGGACGAGGGGAACCCGTACAGTTCCGCAGCTGATATGCTCGCGGCGGGCTGCTCGGCGAGACTTCGCTGGGAACTCCCGCAAGTCTGGGACGGTGTTCCCTGGAATAGCAGCGTGTACTCTTCCGGGGTAATGCCCAGATATTCGATCGCCGTGTCGATTCGCACCGGGTAGCGCCAGAGGTACGATTGGAATCCCTCGGGCGGGTTTGCCGGGTACAGGGCAAACTCGGTGATGCACTTACGGAAGGCCCGCAGTTCTTCGAAGCGGGAACTTCCGATCTGCCGCAGGTAGGTGCGCGACACATCCAGTGCCTGCGAATAAGGCAGCTGGCAGGATGAAAAATCGGTTTTCAGGTTCTTGTACGCCAGCGGCTCGACCGAATCGTTCTTCCCGCTGACCGGTGTCGCCGGGGTTGAATATTCCGGCATCGCCGCGAAGATCGCATCCGGGTCATGACGGACGCGATCTTCCCCGTCAGGGCAATCCCTTTCTTTGCATAGTGCGTGCCCGGCCAGCTGATCAGCGGAGGTGTCGTAGACCTTGCCGCTGGGTGCGGCCTGGTCCGAGCCAGCGGGAGGGGGCTGGGTGGCGCCCAGATACTCCAGGCACTCATTGACGATGTCGATCAGAGGCAGCGGGGTGTCCAGATTTGCGCCGCTGGCCAGCAGAGCGCCGAGCGGCCCGCGCCGGGCCGTCACGGCCGCGCCGAGCGTCGTCTGCCCAGCCGCGGGCTCCGCGAACGGGTCGTCGCATGATGACGCCGGCGAGAGCTTGAGCATCTCCTGCAGGTAGGCGATCGGCCCGGTCGGCGACAGGCACGGCGGCGGGACGCAGTTGACCAGCGAGCCGTCCGGATTGATCGGCTGGAACGCTCCGCCGGCCTGGTCGGCTGCCGACGTCTTCGGAGCGAGCGTCTGCGCCTGCTGGTAGAGCGACAGGGTGCCTGAGTTGGCGAAGTCGTACGCGACGGTGCCCGTCAGGGCCTGCTGGAAGTCGGTGGCGGAAAGGTTCGTAATATCCGCTGCGCTTCGGAAGCCGCGGGCATAGAGCGCTTCCATTACCGCAAACCGCAAGCGTGGATCCGGAACGATGCTCGGGCTCGCAATTTCCCAGAGGTCATTGACCGTGGTCATCGCCTGGATAAGCCACGCCTGTGCGGCCGGGTCGATGTTGCTGGGCACGTTCTGCACCGCGGTGGCCAGCTCCGTGCTCGACAAGGTGCTGCCGAATTGGAAACCGACCGAACCGCCCGAAGCCCCCGAAGCAGCCGTAAGCTCGTCAACAGCCTCAGTGATCAGGTCGGGAGAGGGCAGATCGAAGGTCGGCGGCGCGCCGGCGGCTGGCAGCTGGGCCGACGTGGCGACGGACGACACGGTAAAGAACTGCTGCACGGCCCGGACGAACGCGCGAATGCGCGCGGCAATGTAGCCGGCCTGCTGCGTGGTCTGGCTGGCCGGGGCGCCGGGCGCGACCGGCTGGGTGAACGGCGGCAGCCACTGCGCGTTTCCCGTCACCGTGAAGAAACTGGTCCATTGCGCCGCCGTGACCTGCTTCAGTGTGGCGACGGTCGGCTGCGGGGTCGATGGTGATGTCGTGGACGGCAGCCAGGCCGCGATCTGGTCTGCCAGCGTGCTCGGGGTCATGATGAACGTGATGGGCGAGCCGGGCGGAACATCGCCCGAGACGCCCGTGCCGCTGATCTCGACCGTCGTGGCCGTCACACTCTGCACGGTCGTGCCCGGCGGGATGTTCGTCCCGGAGGCCGCCATTCCGGCGCTGATTCCGGCAGTCCCGCCGGCCCCGCCAAAGGTGAGCGCCGTGCCGCCCAGCGGGCAATCTCCCGTGGTGGCGGCCAGGACGGGCGGGATCGCGTAGTTGAAGACAAGTACGGGGGTCGTCGATACACCGCTCCCCGGGACGGGGGGGCTCCCCGGGACGGGGGGGCTCAGCGTGACCGTCGTGGTCGTGGCCGTGGCGGTAACGCCGCTGACCGTCGTGCCGGGAGCAATATTGGGCCCGCCGACCGGCATCCCGACGCCAATTCCGGTCCCGGGCCCGAACACCAATTGCGTCGATCCCGAATCGGGACTGCTGCTGGGACTGGCCGCAAACGGAGGAATGACGTACCCCTGCGTCACCGCGTCCAGATCGAGATCAACATAGCCCTGAGGGTCGGTGATGGCGAGCTGCTGCGTCCAGATGTTGAAGTCGGTGTTCTGGTAGGTCAGCGGCGGGTTCCGGGGAGCTGCTCCCGCGGGATCAACCGCGGATTGCCAGTCTTTGACGAGGGCGGCAAGAGGGCTTCCGGCCAGTACCGTCACCGAGGGGCTGCTGGACGCCGCCGACACCCCGAGCGCGACAAGCCGGCGTGCCGCCTGGAAGGAACTAATGTCCGCCAAGCCGAGGGCCGTGTCCGCAAAGGCTTCGGAATCTTTAATCACCGGCACCTGGCCGGGCGAGGATGGGCTTGCGGCGGTGCTGAACTGCTGCAGGAGCCGTTCGATGGCATCACCGGTGGCCATCTGGAAGCGCTGCGCGGCGGTCGTGGTCTTATCCAGGTTTGCGCCCAGGGCGTAGAAAAATGCGGCCGGAACGCCGAAGTTGAGGCCGCTTGGCCCGGTGACACCCAGCCCTTCGAGCAGGACCTCGCTTTCGACGGCCGCGGGGAGAGCGGATGATGGATCGACCGGGAATTCCAGCAGCGCGGCCGTGGAATTCAGGCTGGCCTGCTCGCAGAACACCGCGGCCGATGCCGCGGCGACGAATTTGGCAAGCCGCTCGGCATTGGCATTGCGGGTCGAGTAAAAGCTGCTGAGCGTCCCCTCGAATTTCTGCCGGTCCTGCTCGAAATTATTGGTACCACCACCGCTGCTGGTGCTTGTGTTACCTCCTCCTCCCGGGTTGGGAGGGTTCGTGTAAAGCGTTTCCAGGGGATCAGGTGGCGCCGGGAGGGTGCTCTGGAAGCTCCATACGATGTCGTAGGCGACCCGCGTGCAGTCCGCGGGGGATCCGCCCAGCGAGGCAACCGTCGCGTCCAGGATTGTGTCGTTCGCCAGAGCCTTCTGTATTGCCGTCAAGAGCGGGTCAAATGGTGGCGCCGAGCCGTCGCCCGGGATTGTGAGGGAAATAGGATTGGTACCGGGCTGAGGCGGGAGGGAAATGTAAAGGCTGGTATCGCTATCTGAAATGGCAGGGTACTGGGCAGGATCGGACGGGATGTCTGGATTAACGAGCACGTTGTAAAACGTATTGCTGATGGGAATAATCTCCGAGCCACGCGTCGCGCTGATGTTGATATCGAGGTAATCGGAGTTTATCGTGAATGTAATGGCCGAGTTAACCGGGACATCGGCCGAGACGCCCGTGCTGAGCGTGACCGTCGTGGCTGTCACGCTCAGCACGGTCGTGTCCGTGGTGATCGTGCCCGGGGCGGCCGCTGTGCCAGAAACCGACATTCCGACGCTGATTCCGTCAGTCCCTCCCGGCCCGAAGGTCAGGAGCGTGGTGCCCGATTGACAATACACGGTGGTCGTAGCGGTCTTGGGCGACGGTCCCGGATTCAACGGAATAACGGCCGTGGCCACCGCGGCGGAAATGAATATATCTTGAAGATCGACGCCGGGAATGCTGGTCCCAGACGGGAGAATTTCTGCCAGAGATTCAACGTGCTGTATTATGCCCGAACTTAGCGGGAAGGTGAACGTGACGGCCGGGCTGGACGGCAAGGGCGCTAGAAGGTTCGTGGAGAGCTCAACCGTCGTTGAGGTCACCCTGGTGACCATCGTCCCGGGCGCAATGAGGCCTGATATCGGATTTAGCGTCATGCCGACGGCAACTCCGGCCGTCCCATCCTTTTTGAAATTCAGTTTGATCGGATTGGCGGGCGGGGGCGGATCGCCTGACAATGGCGTCAGCTGAAAAGAGGCGTATGGAGGGTTCAGTATGAAGCTGACCGACGAGGGGAAGCTGGAGTCCAGCAAAGGCTGCGAAACTGTTACAGTCGTCGAAGTGGCCGCCGCGACAGTCGTACCATCGGCGATGGAAGTCCCCGCAACCGTCATGTCAGGCGTGACACCGCCGGCGTCTTTGAAATGCAAAACGTTGAGCTGGCCGTCTGTGGTGGTGGCCGGCAAGTCGGTGGGCAGCGTGAAAGAAAACACTGGCGTGTTCTCATTACCCGAGGGGGTCTGGCCAAAGAAGGACACGACCGTACCTGCAGGCACATAGTTAGGTAGGGTCCCATTTAGTTGAACCGTACCGGACGCCGTTACTTCACTGACTGTCAGATTGGCACTTGGCGGGATCGTCGTCAGATCCGAGCTGCAGACCTGTGAACCGTAGGAGATTCCATCCGTCGAGTTAAACGTCAGATACTTGCCATAATTGCCCGCACCTGAATCGTATGTCGTCGACGCTGATGTTAGCGCGGACACAATGGAAAGATATCCAGGAAGGTTAGGCAACTGAAATATATTCAGCGGGGAAAAATTTACGGGATCACTGAGCGCGTGTTGTGTATCATTTGCGTCAAGGTTTGCGTCAACTACCTGGAGTGCCAGCCCATTCAGATAAGTGCCAAATGTGGGCCCGGTCACGGGCGACTCTGGAACGAGGCGAACTACGATATAAGATTGACTGGCCATTTTTAGCGTCCCTTTTTGCTGTCGATCGGCTGGCAGGCCGGCTATAACTTTCCTGGCGAGGGACTGGCAGCAGATCTTCAGCTCCTGAAGGTGAAGATGTCCGGTTCCTCATCATCGGGATGTGCAAGGAAATTCTTTTGTCGGTTCTGGCCATCTGCCCGGTATTGGAGTTACCTCGCAGCAGGCACAGGGCGGATCGCTGGCACAGGAAGGGAGTGGGTCGCCTGGATGTGGCGGATGGACACGGTGCGCTGCGGTGCGGTCGCGGCCGACCTGGGACGCCGTGGCTGCGCGGGTTGGGGCCGGCAGGTGCCGCCCGGCCAGGTACCGCCCGGCCCGGCTGGGGTTGTCCCGGCCAGTTCACAAGGGCAACGGTATGGACGGGCGGTGCCGGGATGAATCCGTGGAGCCCCGCATGTTTTCCTGCGAAGAGATGTCAGGTGGAACGCGGAGCGGCCGGGGTCAGCATCTGGCTGAGCTCTTTCCGGGACCGCACGCTGAGCTTGCGGTACACCCGGGACAGGTGGGCCTCGACGGTGCGCTGCCCCATGAACAGCCCGGCGGCGACCTCGGCGTTGGTGTGGCCCGCGGCGACCAGGTCGGCCACGCGCTGCTCGGCGGCGGTCAGGACCGGCCCGGCTCCGCGTGGCGTGGCGCGTGTCCCCACCCGGGCCAGCTCGCCGCGGACGCGTTCGTGCCACCGCGGGGCACCAAGCCGTTCGAAGATCACCAGCGCGGCCCGCAGGAATTCCAGCGCCTGCTGCTTGCGCCGCGCCCGCCGCTGGACCTCCCCGGCGGCAAGAAGCGTCCGTGCTTCCTCGAACGGCATCGCCAGGCACCGGTGCACCGCAAGCCCTGTTTCCAGCGCGTCCCCGGCGCCGTCGAGGTCGCCGCGAGCGGCGAGCAGCAGTCCCCGGCACCGGCTGGCGGTGGCGATGCCCCACCCCCGGCCCAGCTGAGCCGACCGGGCCTCGAACGGGCCCAGCAGGGCTTCTGCCGCGCCAAGCTCGCCCAGCCGCGTGAGCGCCTCGACCTCGTCGGGAACAAAACGGCACAGACCTGGTTCCGCCAGGCCGGCGGCGAGCGCGGATTCGGCGAGTGGGCCGAGCCGCGCGTGGGCACCGGCAGGGTCGCCCGCCGACAGCGCCGCGATCCCGAAGGCCTGCGCGGCCGTGGCGGCGGGCAGCGGCATGCCGAGCTTTTCGGAGAGTTCCATCGCGCGCGTCGCGTCGCGCAGGCCAGCGTCGATCCGGCCGTGGTAGGCGTGCAACAGCCCCCGCGCCGCCGACATGAACGCGATCGCCACCAGGCTGCCGGAATCTTCCGCCAGGCGGTAGCCTTCCGCGGCCAGATGCTCGGCCCGCGGCCAGTTCCCGGCCCAGCCTTCGTTCTCGGCCAGGGCCCACAGCACGAACGGAAGCCCCGTCTCGACGCCGTCTTCCACCGCCCGGTTGTACTCCCGCTCATACAGGGCCCGGGCACCGTCGAGATCGCCGGTCCAGTGCAGGACGTGACCGACCGCGACGTTCGGGCGAAGGTCCATGCTCAGCCTGGGGGACGGCCGCGGGCCGGCCAGGGCGCGGCTGATCAGGTCCGGCCGCAGGCCGCGGCCGGCCGCGAACGTCGCGAACGCCAGGCCCGCGCAGCACTGCGCCTCCAGGGCCTGATCCCCGGGCCGGCCGGCCGGCTCCACGATCAGCTCGGCGATCCGGATCGCCTCCCGGAGGTTGCCCGCGTGGCTTGCCGCTGCGACCTGGTCCATCATGATGACGGCTCGTAGCGCCCTATCGTCCCCGGCCTCATCCAGCGCACGTTCCAGCGCGACGGCCCAGGCGGCCACCGGCCCACTGCAGAACGCGCGGTACCGGGCCACGCGCCGTAGCAGCTCGGCGCGGGTCGGCCCGGCCGGCGCCGCATCGATGATGTCCTCGAGCAGGGAGCAGGGAGCAGGCGCGGGCAGGATCGGACGCCTCGAACCGCTCTTCGGCAGCCAGGACGGCCCGGCGCCGCTGACTGTCGGGCTGGGTCAGCGGCGTGAGGGAGACGGCGAGCTCGGCAAGGTCCCCGGCCGTGTCGCAGGCCCCGCGGTCCGCAGCCATCCGGGCGGCGGCCTCCACTTCGCCCGCTACCGCCTCGTCCGGGCCACCCGCTCCGAGGGCCAGGTGACGGGCTCGCGCCCCGGGGGCGCGCACCACAGCGGCCAGCCGACGGTGGACGGCGCGGCGATCGGCTGCGGCCGCCTGGTCAGCGACCACTGAGCGCATCAGCGGATGAACGACAGAGATGCCGCCGTCCATCATGGCCAGCAGGCCCGCCTGGATGCCTGCCTCCAGATCAGCATGCGCGGTGGCTGGATCGCGGGCGGCAGCGCAGATCACCGGCAGCACCGGTTCCGCCGAGAGCGAGCAGACCAGGAGCACGTCGCGTAGCCCGGGGGCCAGGCCGGTGATCCGCCCGAGCACCAGCCGACGCAGCGAATCAGGNNAATCAGGCACATCAAGCGTGTCGTGCAGAGCTGGCGGGATCCAGGCATGCGCCCTCGCGGCCAGCTCCAGCGCGAACAGAGGATTCCCGCCCGATGCCTCGTGGAGGCGCAGCAGAAGCGACCGGCCAGGAGACAGCGTCGTCCGGGTAGCCAGCAGTTCCCGGATCGCCCCGAGGCTGAGCGGCCCAAGTCGCAGGCGATCGACTCTTTCGGCCGGGACACCATCGGCGGCCAGCGGAGGCAGAGTTCCCGACCAGTCCGTCCGCACCGCCGCCAGCAGGCCCACCGGCTCAAGCCGCAAGCGGCGCAGCGCGAACGATAGGGCGCGGGCGGAGGTGGTATCAAGCCACGCCAGGTCATCGACGACTATCACCACTGGGTGCATCTTGGACAGGTTGCGAAGCAGCGTAAGCACAGCTGTCGCCATAGTTCGCGGATCCGCGGGCCGTTGCCCAGACTCAGTGCGAAGGACCACCTGACGGACTGCTTGCCGCTGCGGGTCCGGCAGCCCGTCAACAAGGACGGCCGGGACCGTTTGCAGCAGGTCAGCTAACCCCGCGAACTCCAGCGGCATCTCGGACTCAACCGGATAAGCGGACAGGACCGTGATCCCGAGCTGTATCGCCGTGTCATGGCCTTCTTTCAGCAGGGTTGTCTTACCGATCCCTGCTTCCCCCTCGATCAGCAGGACACGCGGCCCGCGGGGAACCTCGTCAAGAAATCCGCCGATCCTCGCAGCCTCCGCATCCCGGCCAATAGGCATCGATCCCGTTCCCGCCCCTCCATCAATATCGCTAGCGTCGGCTGAGGCCCAAGGGCTTGTCAGCCCGATGCGATCTGGTCTCAAGCTGCCTGGTTTCGGTGCCGGGTCTGGCGCCCGGAGGCCTGAGCACAAGCGACAGCGGACCCCGCCGACGGCGAAGAATTTCAGCGCTGCGAGCGAGATGCTCAGGCAGAACCAGGCCCCGTCATGACTTCCCCTCCTGGTCATCGATCATAGGGCGCCTCGCACCCGGCCCTCATGGGTACAGAGCTACCAGGAACTTGCTTGATACATGGATCGGGCGACGCTGCACAGCTGAGGCTCTTGCTCATGCAAACCCCTGAAGGATGGGCACGCCCGACGGCGGGGTTGCCGAGCACTCGGCCGCAAGTTCGCGGCCGGCGGCCTGCCGTGCGCTTTCACCTCATTCGCGTATCCCGCCGGGAAGCTCCGGCCGTTTTCCCGGCCGGGATTCGCTGGCCTACCCGGCGGTCAGGGCGTGGTCGCGAAGTGCTCCGCGAGCAGCGCCGCCACCTGGCCGGCGGCCTGCTCGGGCAGCCAGTGCGAGGCGCCGTCGAGTTCGGTGAAGCGATAGGGCCCGCTGACATAGCGGCCGCACAGCTCGGCCGCGGCCCGCGAGACGAACCGATCGCGGTTGCCCCAGGCGAACATCGCCGGCACCCGGACCGGCCCGGCCGGCTCGCGCAGGCTGAACGGCATGGCCCGGTACCAGTTGAGCGGACCGCGCAGCACAGCCGGGTCCCGGGCCCGGGCGGCGTAGCGGTCCGCGCTGACTGGATCAAGGCCGGTGCGGACCAGGATGTCGCGGAAGGCCTGGCCGCCGCGGCGGCCGAGCACGCGCTCGGGCAGCCAGGGCAGCTGGCAGGCGGCCATGTACCACGAGCGGGCCGCCTGGTCGCCGGTGATCAGGGCCCGGGCGAACGCCCGCGGGTGCGGAACGGACAACGCGGCCAGCGAGGTCACCCGCCCCGGATGACGGCCGGCCACGTACCAGGCCAGGGCGGCGCCCCAGTCGTGCCCGGCCAGGTGGAACCGTTCCGCTCCGGCCGCGTCGGCCAGCGCGAGCACGTCCGCCGCCAGCTGGGAGTTCCGGTACGCGGACCGGGCCGCTGGCCGGGCCCCGGGGGAGTAGCCGCGCAGGTCGGGCGCCAGCACCCGGTAACCGTCCGTGGCGAGCGCGGGCGTCACCCGGTCCCAGCAGCGGCGGTCCTGCGGAAAGCCGTGCAGCAGGATGGCGACGCCTTCCGGCCCGCCCCCGCCTGCCGCGGGGGTGTCGGTGACCTCGAAGCTGAACGCCGCGTTGGTGAAGCGCTCCATGCCGCCATCTTCCTCCTCCCCCCTGGGGGGGCCGTCCGGCGCCCAGAACCTCGATCCTGGTGCCTCACGATCACCTCCATATCAAGCAGAAGAGCGTATTTTCCCTCGCACGGCGAGCGCCTTCGTGATCGGTGGCCGATCGGTGGTTCCGGTTTCACCTGCCGAGTACCTCCCCGTCCGGAACGTGACGCGGACCGGTGACCCGCACGTCACCCACGACCACGACACCTGCGCCGAAGGTGACGTCGCCTTCGACCTCGAACCGGCGGCAGCGGCGCAGCGACGGCGCCCCGGCAGGAAACCGCTGCTCGAAGTCGGGTAGCAGTTCGTAGTAGCGCTCATCGAGCGTGACGACGGGCCCGGGGCCGTCGAAGCCGGGCCTCATCCGCCCGTCACTGGTGAGCTCGTAGGCGTCGGAGCGCACGACCAGCAGGTCGTTCGTCGTCTTCACCGGGATGAACCGCGAGCGGGGGACATGGACCGCCCGGGCGGCGGGGATCGAGCCGATCGCCGTGCCCATCGCCGTCTCGAGCTGGATTACCGGGGTGCTCGCCGGGTCACGCGGGTCGACGGTCTTGCGGTTGACGATCAGGGGCAGAACTGGTGCCCCCGGGTCGGCGTCCTGCAGGTCCGCCAGGGCGCGCAGGTCGATCCAGATGTTGTTGGTGTTGTACCAGCGCCAGCGCTCGACATCGGTAAACGACGTGTCGCCGTCGGGCACCTGGGCCGTCTCCCGCAGCACCACCCGGCCCTGGTAGCGGGCGAGGTGGCCGCCCTTACGATCGGCCAGCGTGCCGCGCACCGCTTCCAGCGCGAACGGCACCTGCCCGGCGGCTGCCCATGCGGCGATCCGGACGTCGGCGAGCGCGCCGAGGTTATCGGAGTTGGACACGAAGGCGTACCGCAGCCCGGCGCTGAGCAGAGCGTCGAGCGTGCCGGACGCCGCCAGCGCGGTGTAGATGTCGCCGTGCCCGGGCGGGCACCACTCCAGCTCCGGGTCGGCCGGCCACTGCACCGGCTGCAGATCGTCTGCCCGGATCTTGGGCTCCTGGCCCTGCAGAAAGTCCAGCGGCACGCCGGGCACACGGAGGCCGTCGTAGCGGCGCAGCACGTCCAGCGAGGGGTCGCGGGTGACCGCGGAGTTCATCAGTACGAGCGGCAGCCGGACACCGTACCGCTGGCGTAGCGCCAGCACCTGCGTAGCGATGACATCGAGGAAGCTTCTGCCCGGCTTCGCCTCGATCAGCGACTTCGGTCCCGACAGGCCCATACTCGTCCCCAGGCCGCCGTTGAGCTTGACGACCACCAGCCGGTCGAGCACTTCACGGGCCTGGCCGGGGGGCGGGTCGGGCAGCTCGTCCCGGCTCGGCAGGTCCGCAAGCGGCTCCAGGACCTCAGCCGGCAGGAGCCCGGGCTGGCGCTCACCCAGCTGCCGCAGGCGCCGCCGCAGGGCGGCCAGCTCAGCGCCGCGGAGGCCTCCCGCCTCGGCCTTGGCCAGGATAGCGGCGACATGACCGGACGTATTCATGCTCTGATCTCCTACAAGCCGATGCGGCCTCAGCGAAGTTGCCCACAGGTGCCCAGCCGAATCACTTCGACCAGCTCC
>PLRW01000213.1 GCA_003164955.1 Actinomycetota bacterium | reverse complement strand
GCGGGGGCCGCGTGCGGCGCGGGGGTGAGCGCGGTGAGCACGCGGTCCAGGAACGCGGCGAGATCGCCCGGCGCGACGACGGCGTCGACCAGCCCGTGGGCGTACAGGTTCTCGGCCGTCTGAACATCCTCCGGGAACGGGGCGCCGTACAGGCCCTGATAGACCCGCGGGCCGAGAAAGCCGATCAGCGCCCCGGGCTCGGCGATCGTCAGATGCCCCAGGGAGGCCCAGGAGGCGAGCACCCCGCCGGTGGTGGGGTGCCGCAGATAGGCGACGTACGGCAGGTGCGCGGCCTTGTGCGCGGTGACCGCCGCGGTGATCTTCACCATCTGCAGGAAGGCGACCGTGCCTTCCTGCATGCGGGTGCCGCCCGAGGCGGGCAGGGAGATCATCGGGAGGCGTTCCGCGGTGGCGCGCTCGATCGCGTGCGCCAGGCGCTCCCCGGCGGCCACGCCGATCGACCCGCCCAGGAACGCGAACTCAGTTGCCGCCACGGCCACGCGGCGCCCGCCGATCAGGCCCGTCCCGGTGATGACCGACTCGTCCAGCCCGGTCTTCTCCCGCGCCCGGGCCAGGTCGGCGCCGTAGCCGGTCGCGGCCCCCAAGCCGGCCGGGCCGGCAGGCCCCAAGCCGGCCGGGCCGTCAGGCCGCACGTCGTCCGGTCCGTCATCCCACGAGCGGAACGTCCCGGGATCCAGCAGCGCGGCGAGCAGATCACGTGCATTCATGTTCCAGGCCTACCGCAGAAGCCCAGGGACAGCTGGCGATTACAGCTGGCGATCAGGTTGAGCCGCGGTCTGCGGGAACGGCGACCCCGAAGTCCACGACGCGGGCCCGTCGGCGGGACGAACCCGCCGCGCGGGGGCACGTCACGGAGACGTTAGCCTTCTGGTAACCAGCCCGAACGTCAGGAGAAAACTCGCCGTGAGCGTGACCGCCTGGACTCCGGCCCTGCTGCGCGACCAGGCAGCCGCGGTGCTCCGTGGCAACGACGCGGGCAGCTGGACCAAGGCATCACCGCATCTGTACCCGCACCAGTGGAGCTGGGACAGCGCTTTCAATGCGATCGGATGGGCGCACCTGGATGTCCGGCGGGCCATGGCGGAGCTGGAGGGGCTGTTCGCGGCGCAGTGGTCGACGGGCATGGTGCCGCACGTCGTGTTCCGGGCGGGCCCGGGCGAGCCGTACTTTCCCGGGCCGGAATGGTGGAACTGCGTGTCCGTACCGGCGGCGCCAGCGTCGCCGGTACGGACGACCGGGATCTGCCAGCCACCGGTGCATGCCCTGGCGCTGCTGCGGATCTGGCAGCTGACGCCGGAAGCGCAGCGGCCGGAGATCCGCGCGCGCCTGCAGGCGCTTTACCCGCGGCTGGTCAAATGGCATCGCTACCTCGCCACGCAGCGCGACCCCGAGGCGTCGGGACTGGTCACCATCTACCATCCATGGGAAGCCACGGACAACTCCCCGCGCTGGGACAATGCCCTGGTCCGCATCGAAGCCATGCACGGCCCGTACACCCGCCTGGACACCAGTGAGGTAGGAGATCCGTCGGAGCGGCCCACCGACTGGGACTACGACCGGTACCTCAGGCTGGTCGGCCTGCTGAGGAAGTACCAGTACGACGACGCGCAGATCTACCGCCAGTACCCGTTCCTGATCAAGGACGTGTTCTTCAGTGCCGTCCTCGTCGCGGCGAACACCGCGCTCCTCGATCTGGCCGGCGTGGCCAGGGCCAGTGACGAGGACCGCGGGCAGCTGGCCCGCTGGCTGGACCGCGGCCGTGAGGGGCTGGCTCGCTGCTTCGACGCTGAATCCGGCCTCTGCCTCGACTACGACGTCCGCGCCGGGGAGCAAATCCGGCTGCGGACGTTCGCGGGTTTCGCGCCGCTTTTCGCGCGGACCGCAGATGTCGGCCGGCGCGCTACCCAGATGCGCCTGCTCGACTCCGGGGACTTCTGCGGCGACCCCCGGTCGCGATGGCCCCTGCTGCCGAGCACGAGCCCGGCCGAGCCGGTGTTCGAGCCGCGCAACTACTGGCGTGGCCCGGTCTGGCCGGTCATCAACTGGCTGCTGTGGTACTCACTGAGCCAGCTCGGCTACTTCGGCCGCGCGGACGAGCTCCGCCGCGACTCGCTCAGCCAGATCGCCGCGGCCGGGGAGTTCGCCGAGTACTTCGAGCCGTTCACCGGCGAGCCGCTCGGTTCGCCGCAGCAGTCCTGGACGGCCGCCGTCGCGCTGGACTGGCTGGCTTCCGATCACGGCAGCGAAGCAAGCTAGTCACGGTCCCGAGCCGGGAATACCGCCGATAGGTGCGCCTGGCACAGGGCGGACGTATCGGCCTGTCGGGCGGCCCGGGTGCCTGTCGCGTTCCCGGCGGGTCGTTTCGGCAGCGCCCAGTGGCCCGTGAATTGCCCGCCGTCGTGTCCGCCGGGCAGGAACGTGAATGATAGGGCCGGTCGTCATGCTGCGCACGGCGTGCGTCTCCGGCTCCGGCGCCCGTAACCATTATCCCGCCCGGCCTGGTCCTGGTTTCCATCGCTGGCAGGCCAATAGCACCACGCTGGACAGCGGCGCCCGTATCACCGTCAGCTCCGTACTGGTCAGCGGAGGCAAGGTAATTCCGGGCAATTGGGAAACAAGCCAGCAAGAATATGAACCGTTGCGGCATTACGCCGATTTTGTTGTCGTGCAAGATGGAGAGACAGATCCCTGCGCGTTGCTGGAAACCGCCGAACGCGAATTCAGGCATCCGCAGCGAACATACCGCGCGGGGCGGTATACGGTACTGACCTGGCGCGCTAATCTCCTCTCGTACCTTGATCACCAAGCGGAGGCGGCAGGCTGACCATCCCATCGGGCCGGCCGGCACCGGTCCGCTCGTTGCGGGACACCGAACGGATGAGCGCGGCTGGGCTACACGTATTTCGTGACGTCGGCGACGGTGAAGCCCTGCGCCTGGATGTGCTTGTAGAGGCGGATCATCATGTGCACCATGGTCTCGCCGTGGAGTTGTGCCGGGCCGCGGAAGTGGCAGAGGATGATGTCTCCTGGCTTGAGCCGGTGCGCGGAAGTCTGGTACTCCATGTCCGTGATCTGCATGGCCTCCTTCCAGAGCATCAAGCCCTTGAGCCCGGCCTCGCTGGCTGAGGCGATCGTCGTCGCGTCGTAGTTGCCGCCCGGCGGCCGGAATATGTACGGCGTCACCCCGTACTCCTTCCGGAGCTTTTCCTGCTGGCCGGAGATCTCGTAGAGCTGGCGCGAGGCCGGGAGGCCCGGCATGTCCAGCGGGTGGGTAACCGTGTGGTTCTGGATCGATATGTAGCCGGTTTCGTAAAGCTTCTCGAAGTACGCGTAGTCGTCCCTGATCAGCACGTCCGCGAGGCTGATGGTGAGGGGGATCTGGAAGTCCTTCACCATCTGTATGAACTGGGGGTCCTTCTCGATGCCGTCGTCGATCGTGATGAACACGACCTTGCCGGTCATCGGCACGTGCGAGAACACCGTCGGGTCGGACGCGCTCAGCGTGATCGGCTTGACGGCCGGCGGCGCCGGCGCGGGCGCGAACGGCGCCAGGCCCTCGTAGCGCTGTCTGATCAGGTCGGCGTCGACGCCGGAGGTGGCCGGGGCGGATCCGGGGGAGGCACTGGTGCCGCTTAGCGGCGCACCCGGCGCACCCGGCGTGGGGGCGCTCGCCGGCTGATCCGCGCCGCTCCCGCACGCGGTCGCGAACGACCCGAGCGCGGCCACACTCACCGCACCCCCCATGAAGCGTCGGCGCGACCAGCGCTGCGTGGCGGTATCCGTCGCGATTTTGGCGATATCCATGGCCGGCAAACTAGCGGAGTAGCGATGGTTCTGCCCCGCTTTGACGGACAGGATGATGGTTTGTCAGGTACTTGGCTCAGGTGTTCCTTTCCGGCTGAGGCCACATCCTCCCGAAGCCGGCGGCGCGGTCACCAGGTCGCATTGCCGGGCCGCGAACCGCTCCTGGTCCAGCGGCGTCCAGTCCGGTCGTCGTACGGGCCATCCAGGTGCACGGGTGTGAATCATGCGCCGGGGGCGCGGCCTCCGTCCGCATCCGTAACCGCCGGCGGGGTGAGCAGCCGGGCGATGGACGCGTTCTCATCGACGGTGCAGGGAACGCCGCGGCCGACGACGACCGGGCGGGCGGCCGCCGTCTGCCCCATCAAGATTGATGCGGCCGAGGCGATCTCGTCGACCCGGTTCACCATCGGCTTGCTCGCGTTGCCGACGGTCACGGCACGAGGCCGCTGGTGTAGGTCTCGGTCGGGTTGGGGGAGCCGGGCGCGCTGATCACCATGCTGGCGTAGGCCTGCGCGCTGCTGCTGTAGGACACCAGGCCGGACAGGGTGACCGTGGCCGGGTACCCGGTGTACGTTCCGGCGGCGCAGCTCGGGGTGCAGTTGTTGAGTTCCAGCGTGCCGCTGCCCGTCGCCGTCGAGCTGCCCCAGGCCGACCAGGTGAGGACTTTGACGTACGTTGTGCCGTCCCCGGAGTTCACGATCTGGGACGGTTCGGTCTTCATCTGCACCAGGGTGCTGCTGCTGCAGCCGGTGGCCGGGAACGTGCAGACCGTGACCGTCACCGGCGGCGCGGTGGTGGGCGGAGTCGTCGTGGCCGGAGCCGTCGCGGCCGGGGGAGGGGTGGGCGCGTAGGAGGTGGCGGCCTGAGCCGGTGTGGGCGAGGAGGAGGGACGGGGAGTCTTCTGCACCACGGCCTGGGCGGTCGGGGCCGGTGCGGCCGTGTGCGTGTGCGCCGGTGACGGGCTGGGGCCATGCGAGGTGGCTGCCAGGACGGCGCCGATCCCGGCCCCGGCGACGATCACCGCGGCCGCCGTGCCGGCGAGCAGCATGATGCGCCGCCGGCGAGAGTGGCCGTCTGCCGCTCCGTCCGCGGCGCCAACGGGAGCGTCGGCTGGCGGCCGGGGCGGCCCCTCTGACTGGATCCGCAGCGGGCCCGTGGGGGGAGCCGGGGCTCCGACGCCGGTGGGCTCGTGCGGGGCCGGGGTGCCCGCGGCGGTGGGCTCGTGCGGGGCCGGGGCTTCCGTCGCGGCGAACCCGGCGCTGGCCGGGACCTGGGCGCGGACGCTGTCCTGCCGGGAAGTCACCAGCCCGGCCACCGGTTCCGGCCAGAAGTTCGTCACCGAGGCTCCGGGATAGGCGGCCGAGCCGGTCACCACGGCCTCCATCACCTCCGTCAGCGTGGGCCGGCTGGCGGGGTCCTTGGCCAGGCAACTGGTCACCAGGTCGCGGAACGGGGCCGGGAGCCCGCTGAGATCGGGCTCGGCGTGCACCACCCGGTACACCGTGGCGAGCGGCTCACCACCGCCGAACGGAGCGGCCCCGGTCGCGGCGAAAGTGATCACGCTGCCGAGGGAGAACACATCGCTGGGCGGCCCGACCGGGCGCCCCTGGGCCTGTTCGGGTGACATAAACGCCGGAGTGCCCACGGTCATGCTGGTCGCGGTGATCGCGGTGCCTTCCAGGGCCCGGGAGATCCCGAAATCGATGACACGCGGGCCGTCGGCGGCCAGCAGTACGTTGGCCGGTTTCAAGTCGCGGTGCACGAGTCCCCGGGCGTGCACACCCTGCAGCGCCTCGGCCAGGCCGCCGGCCAGCCGCCAGACCGCCGGTTCCGGCATCGGGCCCGCCTCGGCGACCACGTCCGACAGGGACGGGCCAGCCACGAACACGGTCGCGAGCCAGGGAGGATCGTCGTCGGGTCCGGCCGCCACCACCGGCGCGGTGTAGGCACCGCTCACGGCCTCGGCCGCGCGTACCTCGCTGCCGAACCGGCGGACGAAATCCGGGTTCCGCGCGAACTCCGGACGGATGACCTTCACCGCCACGGCCCGGCCCGCGGGGGAAAAGCCCAGGTACACCCGGCCCATCCCGCCAGACCCGAGCCTGAACCGCAACCGGTACACGCCGACCTGCTGTGGGTCACCCGGCGCCAGAGGCTCCATTCCAGCTCCCCCGTACTGATGCCCGGCTGTTCTCCCGGGCCCGATGATGACGGCACGGCCCGTCTGCCGGGCCCATGCACGTCGTGGGTGATCACGGCCATTCTGCCGTCATGATCACCACCATGGCAGGGCGAAGCCGGCGATGCGACCCGGCAATATCGGCACCGCGAGCCACGTGGAGAATGAAGGCATGACTGAGCCCACGAGCCGCCCGGCGGAGATTGCCTGGCGCGAGTCCGGCAAATACTCCGACATCCGGCACGAGACCACCGGTGACGGCATCGCCAAGATCACCATCTGCCGCCCCGAGGTGCACAACGCGTTCCGGCCGCAGACCCTGATCGAGATATCGCATGCCCTGAACGAGGCACGTGAGGACGAATCAGTCGCCGTCATCATCCTGACCGGCGAAGGCAGCCAGGCCTTCTGCTCCGGCGGTGACCAGCGAGTGCGCGGCGACAGCGGCTACCAGGCGGATGAGAACAGCACGGGCCGCTTCCACGTCACCGACCTGCATGTGCAGATGAGGCGCACGCCCAAGCCGATCGTGGCCATGGTGGCCGGCTGGGCGATCGGCGGGGGACAGGTACTGCAACTGGTGTGCGACCTGGCCATCGCCGCCGACAACGCACGGTTCGGGCAGGTGGGGCCGAGAGTCGGTTCCTTCGACGGCGGATTCGGCGCATCCTTGCTCACGCAGGTCGTGGGAGCGCGCAGGGCCAAGGAAATATGGTTCCTGTGCCGTCAGTACGACGCGCGGCAGGCCCTGGAGATGGGCCTGGTCAACACGGTGGTCCCGCTGGCCGACCTGGAGCAGGAGACCGTGAAGTGGTGCCGCGAGATGCTGGCCCTCTCGCCGTTCGCGCTGCGCCTGATGAAGGCGAGCTTTCACGCGGCCGAGGACGGCTACGCGGGCATTCAGCAACTCGCCCACGATGCCAACCTGCTGTTCTACGGTTCCGAGGAGGCTCAGGAAGGCCGCGAGGCCTTCAAGGCCAAGCGCGCCCCCGACTTCGGCCGGTTCCCCCACCGCGCCTAGCACACGACGGCTCATGAGGTGACCCCTCGGCCGGACGGCTGGTCCGCCGGCCAGGTTCCGCCGGGTACAGCGACACGTACCTGCCGCGAAGGTCGCATGCCTGCACGACGACGGCGCGCAGACGGCGTGGCGTCCGCCGTGCGCCATTCCGTGGCCCGGCCACCTGTGTCCGCAGCCAGCTTGCCACCGGGCGAACAGCTATTCACGCGCGAGCGGCGCGGACTGCTCTCCAGCATGTCCGTTACTGATTATGTTAATTAATAATCAACTTAGTTGAGCCTACCTCGCTCAACTTGCTTGCGGCGTTCGCGGCGGCCGTGATTCGCTGGCTCTATGGCTGTTCGCGAGGCAGCTCCCGGCGCCGTGAGCGCTGTGGACCGCCGGAACGCGCGGCTTTATCTGACCGGGCTGGCTGCGTCGCTGGCCGCGACAGTGCCATGAGCCTGGTGGCGGGCGTCTGGGTGAAGTCGCTGACCGGGAGCAGCGCCCTGGCCGGGCTCGTGTCCGCGTGCGCGTACGCGCCATCTCGCGCAGCGGCTGACGCCGCTTTCCCTGCAGGGCCGGGTCTCGGCCGCCGTCACGCTGGCCATGTTCGGTCCGCAGGCCCCGGCGCAGGCACTGGGCTCGCTCGCCATCCGCTACGCGACCTACCGGCAGCTCTACCTCGCCGGCTCCGTCGTGGCCCTGGTGTGCGCGGCCTGCCTGCTGTGGGCTGGCCAGACGCGCCAGCTCACGCGGGCCGCAGCCCGGCAGCCCGGATGCCGCGCGGGCCGATCAGCCATAGCGCGGGCCGATCAGCCATAGCGCGGGCCGATCAGCCATAGTTCGCGACCCCGCTGGGCGGGCAGATAATCGGAGCAGGACCGACCAGAGGAGGCGGGACCCATGATGCGCACGCTATGCCTGCACCCCCCCTCGTACGAGGGGTTCGACGGCGGGGCCGGGTCGCGCTATCAGGCCAGGCGCGAAATCCGGTCTTTCTGGTACCCGACGTGGCTGGCTCAGGTGGCGGCGATCGTGCCCGGCAGCAAGCTGGTCGACGCGCCCGCGGCCGGCCTCAGCCTCGGCGACGTGCTCCCGCTGGCGCGCCAGTACGAGCTGGCGGTGCTGCATACGAGCTCGCCGTCGTTTGCCGGGGACGTCCAGGTGGCCGAGGCGCTCAAGCGGGCGAACCCGGCGCTGAAGGTCGGGTTCGTCGGGGCCAAGGTGGCCGTCGAACCAGAGGCCTCCCTGCTCGCGTCGGAGGCGATCGACTTCGTCGCGCGCGAGGAGTTCGACTTCACCATCGCCGAGATCGCCGAAGGGCGCCCCCTCGCCGGCGTGCCGGGGCTGACCTACCGGGATCCCGGCGGCACGGTCGTGCACACGGCGGACCGGCCGATCCTGGAAGACATGGACCGCCTGCCGTACGTCACCGACGTGTACCGGCGCGACCTGAATATCGACGACTATTTCATCGGCTACCTCAAGCACCCCTACGTGTCGCTGTATACCGGGCGGGGGTGCCGTTCGCGGTGCACCTTCTGCCTGTGGCCGCAAACCGTCGGCGGCCATCGCTACCGCACCAGGAGCGCCGAGCACGTCCTGGGCGAGATGGCCCGCATCACCGAACTGTTCCCCACGGTCAAAGAGGTGTTCTTCGACGACGACACGTTCACCGACGACCGGCGGCGCGCGGAGGAAATCGCTCGCGGCATGGGCAAGCTCGGCCTGACCTGGTCCTGCAACGCGAAGGCCAACGTGCCGTACGAGACGCTCAAGGTCCTGCGGGACAACGGCCTGCGCCTGCTGCTCGTCGGCTACGAGTCGGGGGACCCGCAGATCCTCATCAACATCAAGAAGGGCGTCCGGGCCGAGCGGGCACGCCAGTTCACCAAGGACTGCCGTGATCTCGGCATCACCATCCACGGCACCTTCATCATCGGTCTTCCCGGGGAGACCGCGCAGACCATCAAGGACACCATCCGGTTCGCCAAGGAGATCAACCCGCACTCCCTGCAGGTCTCCATCGCCGCCCCCTACCCGGGGACCGCCCTGTACCGGCAGGCACGGGAGAACGGCTGGCTGCCCGAGGACGACGCCGCGCTGATCGACGAGCACGGCATCCAGACCGCCACGCTCAGCTACCCCAACCTCAACCGGACCGAGATCTACGACTCCGTGGAGGACTTCTATAAGCAGTTCTATTTCCGCGCCGGGAAGATCGCGGAAATGTCGGCGGAAATGCTGCGCAGCCCCGAGATGATGAAGCGGCGGCTCCGCGAGGGCGTCGAGTTCGTCCGCTTCCTGCGGAACCGGGGCGGCGAGCGGCTGGCCTAGCCGTAACGGGTCCTGCGGCACCGGGGCGGCGAGCGGGCGGCCTACCCGAAGCATGCGGCCTAGCCGAAGCGGGCGGCGAGCGTGCGGAAGGTCCCGGGCGCCGCGCCGTGCAGCCACGCCGGGAAGCCGAGCCACCGCGGGACGAACGCGACCGGCTGCTCGCGTTCGATGGCGGTCAGCACGACCCGGGCCACCCGCTGCGCGGATATCGGGATGGGCCTGCGGCGGCTGTAGGGGATGCCCCGCCGGGCGAAGAACGGCGTATTGACGACACCGGGAAAGATCACCGATACGCCCACATCCGTGCCCGCCAGCTCGTACCTGAGGCTCTCGGCGAAGGCCCCCAGTCCCGCCTTCGTTCCCGAGTAGACCGCTTCCTGCCGCACCCCGGTGGTGCCCGCGATCGAGGAGATGAAGACCACCCGGCCCCGGCCGCCGGCCCCGAGCGTGGGTATCAGCAGCCTCGTCAGCTCGATGGGCGCCGTCAGGTTCACGGCCACCATGCGGGCGATCTTCGCGGCGCTCATCTGCGCCAGCGGGCCGGCCCAGCCGATGCCCGCGTTGTTGACCAGGATGTCGATTCCGCTCGCCGCCGGCCTGGCTCCCACGGCTAGCGGTCCTGCGGGTCCTGCGGGTCCTGCGGGCCCCGGGTGCCCTGCGGGTCCCGGGGGCCTCGCCCGGGCCGGCCTGCGCACGGTGGCGATGGCCAGCCCGTCGGCCGGGGGTCCGGACCCGGGCGGATCGGCCCGCGGGACCGGCCAGCTCATCGGCTCCGGCATTCGCGCGAGCCGGGGGACGGCGCCGGCCGCGGCCTCATATCCGTCGGAGTCCCAGATGGCGGCGGCCCGTATCGCCGCCTCGGCGAGCGCCGCGGGACCCTCCGGCGCCGCGAGATCGGCCACGAGCGCGATGCCGCCGGTTTCCTCGGCCACGGCCTGCAGGCGCGCTCTGTTCCGCCCCGCCACCAGGATCCGGGCTCCCGCGGCGGCCAGCGTCCGCGCGGTCGCTGCCCCAATGCCAGAAGATCCACCCGTAAGAAGCACAGTCGTGTGCGAGAGCCCCACGGCTTCCTCATTTCCCTTATTCGCCGCGCCAACCTTTATTTGCCGTGCCCGACGGAGGAAACGGGCTATTCGTGCGACGGAGGAGAACAGAGGCAAGATTATCCGTATTTGGAAAAATGATCCGTAGCTAGACCCGGCTCAGCTGACCTTCGCCGCGATCGGCCAGCTGGGCATCGTCTGCCCGATCGAGCAGATCACCGCTCAGCGCCCCTGGATATGGAGCACGGTGGCCGTCAGTGTGCGCTGCGCCGGGACCGCCAGGCCGGGCCCGGCTAGCGCGGCGCCGGAGACCTCGATGCCGGTGGGGCCCGCATCGGCCAAGCCGGGCCGGCGGGGCAGCCGCTCGCCGGGGGTGACGTCCGTGATCCGGTACCGTCGTGGCGGAGCCAGCCCGGGGATCCGCAGCGCCGAGGGCTGATCGTTCCGCGGCTCATCCCGCTGGACGTAGCTGACCAGGGCCTGCGACTGATCGGCCGCGACGACGCCGTACATCCAGGCGGTGTCCTCGCGAGTGTCGATCCGGATCATTCGGCCCGAGTGGATCAGCGCGCGGTGCTGCTTGTACAGCCGGATCCACGCCGCAAGGTCGGCCAGGTCCTGCTCGCTGGCCAGGGTGATGTCCCATTCGATCCCCAGGTGCCCGAACAGGGCCGTCGCGCAGCGCAGGGACAACGGCATATAACGGCCCGTCTGATGGGAGAACGGCGCGGAAATATGTGCGCCCAGGTACTCCGGCGGTATCAGCTGCCCGGTCCAGCGCTGGACCGACTGCCGGGCGAGCGCATCCGTCATGTCCGACGTCCAGACCCGCTGCACTCGCTCCAGTATCGCCAGGTCGATCCGTCCGCCGCCGGCCGCGCAGGATTCCCACTCCACAGCGGGATAGCGCCGGCGCAGCTCGTCCATCAGGTCGTAAACGGCCATCGTCTGGTCGTGTACCGCCGGGGCCCCGGCCCGGGTTCCGCTGCCCGCGTCGATGAGGTCGCGGTTGCAGTCCCATTTGACGTACGAGATGGGGTACTCCGACAGCAAGGCGCAGATCTGGCCGAGCAGATAGCTTCTGACCTCGGCGCGGGTGAGGTCGAGGACCAGCTGATGGCGCTGCAGCGGCGGCACGCGCTGCCCGGTGGCCACGATCCAGTCCGGATGCGCGCGGTAGAGATCGGAGTCCGGGTTCACCATCTCCGGCTCGATCCACAGGCCGAACTCCATTCCCAGCCCGCGCACATAGTCCGACAGCCGGTGCAGTCCGCCGGGCCAGACGGATTCGTCGACGCGCCAGTCGCCCAGGCCGGCCCGGTCGCTGCGGCGCCCGAGGAACCAGCCGTCGTCCAGCACGTACCTCTCTACCCCGGCGTCGGCCGCCCGGTCGGCGAGGGCCATGAGCTTTGCGGTGTCGTGGCTGAAGTAGACGGCTTCCCAGACGTTGAGGTTGACCGGGCGAGGCGTGCGCGGGTGCGCGGGCAGCGAGCGGACATAGCGGTGGAACTGCGCGGCCAGGCCGTCCAGTCCGTCCCGGGCGGCGGCGAGATACACCCACGGCGTGGTGTAGCTCTCGCCCGGCGCCAGGGTCACTTCGCCGGGCAGCAGCAGTTCGCCGCCGCCGATGGTCGTCAGTCCGGGCCGCAGCCGTTCCTGCGGGCCGGCTTCATCCGTGCTGACGCCCAGGCTGGACGCCACCCGCTCGACGCGGTGCACGGTGTTGCCGCTCCAGGCCACGTGCAGGCCGAAAACGTCGCCGCTGCGGAAGGCGAAGCCGGGCGCCCCCGCGATGATCATGGTCGCCGCGTCATGCCCGGTGTGACCGCGGCGCCCTTCACGCAGCCACAGCCCGTCGGTGAGCTGATGGCGTTGCGGGATGCGCTCGGCCGTCGGCCGCCCGGTGAAGTCGAGCACCTCGCCGACCTCGCCCGGCAGCGGAAAGACCACTTCCAGGCTGTCCACCACGTAGGGCTGGCGGCCGGTGCTGGTCAGTGTGTGCCGGGCGCGGAGCACGCCGCCCGGTACCGCCTCGATCTCGGTGCTCAGCCGCAGCCCGGCGACGGCGTCCTCGGCCTCGATGCGGGCCCGGGGGCCGTCGTGTTCCGTCCGGGTGGGCTGGAAGCGCGCAGACCAGTCACGGCCGGCCACCGGGGGACCGTCGGCCGCGTCCAGGCGGTGACCCGATAGGCCAGGCCGGCCGAACCATCCCTCCGCGTGCTCGGGCAGCAGCGGGCATGGGCTGGCCGCGGCCAGTAGGGCCGCCACATCGCCGGGGCCGAGCCCGGCAGCGGGTACCGGGCCGATCCACACGGCGGGCAGGGCCCCGGGCCGGGGGAGCAGGACCAGCCCGGTACCGCACGGCGTATCGGGGTCGGACACCAGCAGGGGATGTGCGCCAGCCGCGCCCCCGTCGTCCGGCTGTCCGGCGGAAGCAGAATGGATGCCATTACCGGTGGTCACGTAACTCCGATCTCCGGTGCACGCTCCTGATATGTTCCGGCGCACCTCGCTCCCGGTAAGCAGTGGCCGGGCCCGGCGCCCCTGATGATCCTGCCATGGGCACCGATCAGCGCCGGCCCGGTGATGGCGACCAGGCGCCCGGCGCCGCTCGCCGGTCCGATCGCCCTAGAGCACTCCGGCGGCGATGGCGATACCGACCCCGATGAGGACCAGGCCGCCGAGAAGCTCGCCCCGGCCGCCGGTCCGCGGGCCGAGCCGCTGCCCCAGCTCCAGGCCGGTCAGCGACATGGTGACGCTGACCGCGCCGATCACGACGGCGGCCACCGCGAGGCTGACGTGGTAGGTGCCGAGCGCAAAGCCGACCGCGAGGTTGTCGATGCTCAGGGCCACCCCGGTGATGATCAGCCGCCAGGTCTGCTGTTCGGCCGGGCTGGCCGGTCTGGCCGGGTCGGCCGGGCTGGCGTGGATGCCGTCCGGCCGGCTGTCCGCGCGGATGGCCTGGATCACGGCGTAGCCGCCGGTCGCGATGAGCAGGGCGGCTCCGATCCAGTGCGCGGCGTGGCCGATTGTGTGAGCCACGCCGCGGCCGGCCAGGAGGCCGATGATCGGCATGCCGGTCTCGAAGACCCCGAAGATCACCCCGACGCGCAGCCGTGTCCGCGCATCCACCCCGCTGACCCCGATGCCAACGGAGGCCGCGAAGTTGGACAACCCGAGCGAGACGGCCACCAGCAGCAGGGCGAGCATGCAGCTAACGCTATGCCGGGCGTTGGATAACCCCATGCTCCTTACCGCCGGCGGCGGCCAGCGCCTGCGAACGTACCCAAATGCGCCATCGCGCACGTCCTGGCGTGCCGATGGCGCCATCGCGCACGCTGGCGGCCGGCCTGCACGCCGCGGGCGGCGGAATGGCCACCGGACCCGCGGCCTGCCCGGCTCGTTTACTTCTTGAAGGCGTCCTTGACCTTGTCCCCGGCCTGCTTGAGGTTCCCCTTGGCCTGGTCGCCCTTGCCCTCGGCTTCCATTTCCCGGTCGCCGGTCACCTTGCCGAGGTTCTCCTTGACGTTGCCCTTGACTTCGGTGGCCTTGTGGGCCGCCTTGTCCTCAGTCGCCATAATTTTTGTCCCTCCTGATTGTGTCCCCCGTCTACTGTCCACACCGATGGCCGGCAAACGCGGTCAGCCGACAAGCTCGCTGTCCCCGGCGAAGGCGGCCCACAGAGCCGCGTAGCTGCCGCCGCGCTGCAGCAGTTCTTCGTGACGGCCGACCTCGGCGATCCGGCCCGACTCAATCACCACGATGCGGTCGGCCCGCGCGGCGGTCGTCAGCCGGTGCGCGACCACGAGGGTGGTGCGCCTGGCCGTCAGCCGCTCCGTCGCGCTGTTCACCGCCGCCTCCGACGCCAGGTCGAGTGCCGCGGTGGCCTCGTCAAGCAGCAGGATGGCCGGATCCACCAGGTAGGCGCGGGCCAGGGCGATCAGCTGACGCTGGCCCGCGGCCAGGTTGCGCCCCCGCTCGGCCACCTCATGCCGGAAGCCGCCGGGCAGCCGGGCGATCATCTCGACCGCCCCTACCTCGCGCGCCGCCGCCTCGACTTCGGCGTCGGTGGCAGCCGGGCGGCCGTAGGCGATCGCGTCCCGGACCGTTCCGGGGAACAGGTAGGGCTCCTGCGGCACCACGCCCAGCTGCTGCCGGTACCCGGACAGGCTGAGCTCCCGGATGTCGGTGCCATCGATGAGCAGGCGGCCCGACGTGACGTCGTAGTACCGCGCGACCAGCTTGACCATCGTGGACTTGCCCGCGCCGGTCTGGCCGACCAGGGCCACGGTCTCGCCGGGCCGGACGACCAGATTCACGCCGGACAGCGCGTCCCGTGGCTGCCCGGAGTACCGGAACCGCACATCGCGGAACTCGATCTGGCCGACAGGGCGGCCGGCGCTCCGCGGGCACGCGGCCTCCGGCGTGCTGGTCGTCCGCCGCAGCAGATCCTTGATCCGCCGCAAGCCCACGGCGGCCTGGTTGTAGCCGTCGAAGACCTGGGACAACTGCTGCACGGGAGAGAAGAGCAGGTCGATGTAGAGCAGATAGGCGATCAGGCCGCCCGCCGTCAGCGTCTTGCTGTGCACCTCGCCCGCGGCCACGAACAGAATGAGGGCCCCGGCGACGGTCGACAGCAGCTGCACGAACGGGAAGTACAGCGCGATGTAGCGCTGTGCGCGCAGCCGGGAACGGCGGTAGCTGTTGCTCAGGGCGGAAAAATGCTCCTGGTTGCGTCCCTCGCGCCGGTACGCCTGCGCGGTCCGCAGCCCGGCGACGTTCTCCTGCAGGTCGGCGTTGACCATGCTGACCTTCTCGCGGGCGTCGGCGTAGGCCCGCGAGGACTTCGCGCGGAACACCAGCGTGGCCGCCACCAGGACCGGGATGATCGCCAGCAGCGTGACACCCAGCCGGAAGTTGATGAGCAGCAGCGCGGCCAGCACGCCGGCGAACGTCAGGATCGCGTTGACCATGGTGATCAGCCCGGTCTGCAGGAACGTGTCCAGCGCGTCCACGTCCGTCGTCATGCGGGTCATGATCCGGCCGGACATTTCGTGCTCGTAGAAGTCGAGGCCGAGCCGCTGCAGGTGGGCGAAGATCTTAACGCGCAGCGTGTACAGCATCCGCTCGCCGTTGCGCCCCACCACGTTCGTCTGGACGAAGTTGATGCCCCAGTCGGCGGAGACGATCGCCAGGCCAAGCAGTGAGACCAGGACGATGGGACGAAATTCCCTGGCCAGGACGCCCTTGTCGACGCCGCCGCGCACCAGCGCGGGCATCGCGACGCTGGCTATGGCGTCGAGGCCGTCGAGGACCAGCCCGGCGAAGAGCGCCAGGGCGATCGGCCGCAGCAGCCGGCGCAGGGTAAAGTGCGGGTCGGCCGTGCGCGCCGCCGCGCGGCTGACCCCGGGCCGTTCGCTGGCCGGCGGGAGCGCGTCCACCCTGGCGAGCAGCTCCGGCGTCGGTGGTATCCCCGCGAGCATGCCCCCGCCCGCGCCGCTGTGGCCCCGGCCGCCGCGTGCGGCGGCACCCATGCCGCGGCCGATCGCCGTGCCCGCCACGCGGGCCAGCTGGCGGCCGCTCACGCCCGCCGCGGCGCCGGGCCCGCCAATGTATTCGGCCGGGTTCCCATCCGCCTGCCCGGGTTCCCACAGGGCAGGCGTCACCAGGCCGGCGTCCGGGTCCCGTCCGGCGGCGGGATCGCCCCGGCCGGCGTTCTCGTGGCGAGCGAGCTCACCGGCGCCGGCGTCCTCGGCGTCCTCGGCACGCTCGGCACGCTCGGCACGCTTGGCGCCTTTGGCGTCTTCGCCCGGCCCGGCCAGCAGCAGCCGGTACAGGGCGCAGCGCGCGGTGAGTTCCCCGTGCGTGCCCTCGTCGACCAGCCGTCCCTCATCCAGGACGGCGATCCGGCTGGCCAGCTGGAGCGTCGAGCGGCGGTGCGCGATCAGCAGGGTGGTGCGCCCGGCCATCACCTTGCGCAGGGTGGCGTGGATCTGCGCCTCGATCCCCGCATCGATGGCGGAGGTGGCGTCGTCCAGGATCAGGATCGCCGGGTCGGTGATCAGCGCCCTGGCCAGCGACACTCGCTGGCGCTGGCCGCCGGACAGGGTGAGGCCCTGCTCGCCGATGACCGTGTCGTAGCCGTCCGGCAGGCTGGTGATGAACTCGCCGGCCTCCGCCGCGCTGGCCGCCGCGGCGATCTGCTCATCCGTCGCATCGGGCCGGCCGTAGCAGATGTTGGCGCGGATCGTGTCGGAGAACAGGAAGCTGTCCTCCATCACCAGGCCGATCGAGGCGCGCAGCGACTCCAGGGTCAGGTCGCGGACGTCCCGGCCGCCGACCCGGATCACGCCGCCCCTGACGTCATAGAAGCGCGGCAGCAGCAGCGAGATCGTCGACTTGCCCGAGCCGGACGTACCGACCACCGCGAGCGTTTCGCCCGGCCGCACGTGCAGGGACAGGCCCCGCAGCACCGGCTGGGACGGCAGGTAGCCGAAGGCGACGTCGTCCAGCTCCACGTCGGGCGGGCCCGCCGGCAGGTCCACGGCGCCGGGCTTCTCGGTGACCACCGGCGTCGCGTCGATCACCTCGTAGACCCGGATCACGCTGGCCCGCGCCTCCTGGCCGATCGTGATCAGGGTGGTCAGGGCGCGTACGGGCGCGACCATCTGCCCGATGTAGAGGGAGAAGGCGAGGAAGACCCCGATTTTGATCGAGCCGTGCAGGGCCAGCCAGCCGCCCAGCGCGAGGACCCCGACCTGGCCGAACATCGGGACGGCCCCGAGGGCGGGGTTGTAGCGGGCCGTCAGCCGGACGACGCGCACGCGGGCGGAGTACAGCCGGGTGGCCACGCTCTCCAGCCGGTCGATCTCCTGCTCCTCCTGGCCGAAGCCCTTCACCACGCGCACGCCCGTCACCGCGCCGTCGACGACGCCCGCGACCTCCGCCTCCTTCTGCTGCGCGTCCCAGCTGGCGGGGAAGAGCCTGCGCCGCGAGGCGATCGCGATCAGCCAGAGCGCGGGCGCGATCGCCAGGGCCACCACGGTGAGCAGCGGTGACAGGTAGGCCATGATGGCGATCGACAGCACGAAGAGCAGGGCGTTGCCGAGGAGCATGGGCATCTGGGCGAGCAGGCTCTGCACCATGTTCAGGTCGGAGATGGAGCGGCTGACGATCTGGCCGGTGTGCAGCTGGTCCTGGCGGGCCCCGTCCAGCCGCTCCAGCGACGCGAAGAGCTCGTTGCGCAGGTCGTGCTGGACATCGAGCGACAGCTGGCCGCCCCGGTAGCGCCGGGTGTAGACGCCGCCGAAGCTGAGCAGCCCGGCCACGATGAGCACCGTGGCCCCCAGCCAGATCGGCTCGTGCTGGCCGAGGATCGCGCTGTCGACGATCCACGCCATGATCAGCGGGATGCTGGCCTGGACGAGGGTGGCCACCAGCGAGCCGCCCAGGGCCATGACCGCCAGGCGGCGGTGCTGTGCGCAGTAGCCGGCCAGCCGCCGCAGCCAGGGTCCCCGGTCAGCCAACCGTCGTGCCGCTCAGCAGGCTCGCCGGAACCTGCTGGTTGTTCTTCAGCGCAGTAAAGAGCTGCAGGGCCTGGGCCTGATTCCACAGCACCGCGTCGCCCGCGTTGGCCGTGGGGTAGTTGGCGCTGGCGATCGGGACCGTGCCGGTCTGCGGGTTGCGCAGCGCCAGCGCGACCGAGATCAGGTTGTACAGGTGCGTGCCCTGGTCGACCGAGAGCGAGCCGGCGGCGGCGGAGCCGAACGGCAGCGCGGTGAACGGGTTGAGGTACACGCTCGGGCTCGTGGCCTTGCTGAGCAGGGCCTTGAGGAACGCCCGCTGATCCTGTTCCCGCTGCAGGTCCTCGTTGGCGAACGAATGGCGGTCCCGGACGAAAGCCAGCGCCTGCGCGCCGTTGAGGTTCTGGCAGCCCGCGGGCAGGTTGGCGCCGGAGTCGTAGTCGTGCAGCGCGGTCGGAAGGCACATCCGCACCCCGCCCACCCCGTTGACCACGCTGTCCAGCCCGCCGAACCCGATCCCCATGTAATGGTTGATCTGCAGCCCGGTGACGTTCTCGATCGTCTGGATGAGCAGGGTCGGGCCGCCGAACCCGAGCGCTGCGTTGATCTTGTTACTGCCGTGACCGGGGATCGGCACGTAGGAGTCGCGCGGGATACTGATCAGCACCGGCTGGCCGGCGCCCATGTGCAGCAGCATGAGGGAGTCGGAGTTGGCGGTCCCCTCGTCGCTCCCGACGTGCAGGAGGTCTTGCTCCGTCCGGGAAAGGCCCTGCCGGGTGTCCGAACCGGCGATCAGCCAGTTCTGCCCCGCGGATGTGCCGGAGAAGGCCGGGAGCGCGACCGACCGGTTCAGCTTGCCGTCCAGGTAGAAGTACGAGCTGACCACGGCCACGATCAGGACCACCACGACCGTGCCGGCGATGAGGGCGATCCGCCGCCCGTGACGGCCGGGCTGGCCCCAGAACCTCCACCGCCGCCCGCTTCCTGGTCCGCCCGGACCCGGCCGCCTAGCCGGGGGCATGCCGGGCGCCTGCCGCGGGGACGGCTGCTGGGGCCACCCGCCGCGGCCGCCGCCCGCGGCGGCGGACGGCATCTGACCTGCTCCACGCGGCCCGGGTTCGTCCCGGTACCAGCCGTCGGGCCCATGAGTCATGATTCGGCACCCTCACGCGCGATCGTCGGGGGCATGCTCTGCAGCCGCTGAGCGCTCACGGGCGCTAGGGTACCGCCCCACCCGCCGGTTGGGGGCCGGTGACTCGTTGGGCGGGAAGAGCCGACGGTGCCCCTGGACGGGCCTGTTAGGTGCAATAACAGGCATGCCGGCTGCGGCGCTCAGCGTGAGCACGGCGAGTGCCGTTATCAGCACAGCCGGCCCGAGATCGGCTGCATCTGTTTGGCTATAACTGCGGGGTGGCTTCTCTTCCCACGCTCGTTGTCGTCAGCGGTCCTCCGGGCTCGGGTAAGACGACGCTTGCTCACAAAATTGCGCACATGGTCGGGTGCCCGGCGATCTGCCGGGACGAGATCAAGGAAGGGATGGTGCACGCTAACCCTGGGTTCCGGCCAGGACCGGCCGATGAGCTGGCGATGCGGACGCTTCCGACCTTTTTCGCCGTGCTTGAGCTGCTCCTCAGGGCAGGTGTGACGACCGTGGCCGAGGCGGCATTTCAGGACCGGCTGTGGCGTCCCGGACTGGAACCGTTCCGCAACCTGGCCCGGATCCGTGTCGTCCATTGCACGGTGGACGCCGACGTGGCCTTCACGCGGAGACTGCGGCGCAGCGAAGAGAATCCGTTGCGCCGCGCGCACACGGATCCTGGGCCGCCTGACGCGGCAGGCAGCATCCGGTTCCACCATGCATTCGACCGGGTTTCGGTGGATGCTCCTTACACCGAGGTCGATACCACAGACGGCTACCGGCCCGGGCTCGGGCAGATCGTGGCATTCATCAATGGCCCGGCTTGACGCCAGTATGGAATTTTGATGGGTATGAGTTTCGCCGTTACCCGCCGGGTTCGCTGTCTCCGCGCCGCCGCGGGGCCGGTACTGGCGCTTTCACTATCGTTGGCCGCGGGGTGCTCGTCAGGGCCGGCCCCGGGCTCTGACGTCGCCGTTCCCGGTTGCTCGACTCGGGTGACGGTGGGGAAGATCTTGGCGTCCGTGGCGGTCACGAAGGTCCCGGTGCCCGGCACGCCCGATGAGGTGGTGGGCGCGCAAGACGGCCGGTGGGCGTTCGCGTCCGTGTTGGCCGTGACCGGTCCCGAGATCACGGTGCTGGCGCTGCGGCACGGCAGCCCCACCCTGGTACGTACGATCGCGCTGCCCGGGCAGCTCGTTTACGCATAAATACCGCCGCCGCGCTCGCCCACCGGCCCGCGCTGGTCGGCGCTATCCCGGCGGCCTTGTTCCCCCGGGATATCAGCTATGACCCCGCCACCGGCCAGATCCTGGTGGCCAATTACAGCTCTGGCGACATCGAGCTGTTCCGCCCTCCCGCTCCCTGACGCGCTCGTGCCGGCCTGATCCCCGGCCACGGCGCGCTGCTGCTGCACGCCGCCAGCGGCTGATCAGGGTCCGCCGGCGGCTAGGTCGCGCTGATACCAGGTGCCCGGCTTACCGCCGAGGTCGGCCGGGTCGGCCGGGCCGGCCGGGACGAACCCGGCCTTGGTCAGCACCTTCTGGGACGCGGCATTCTCGGGGGTGGTGGCCGCCCTGAGGGTGCGCAGTCCGTGCCGCGCCGCCGCCAGCCGGCACAACTCCCGGACGGTCGCGGTCGCCACGCCGCGGCCGGCGACGTGCTGCGCGACCCGGTAGCCGAGTTTCGCCGTGCCGTCCTCGAGGTCGTACAGGTTGAACCGGCCCAGGACCGAGCCATCCTCGGCGACGAGCACGTAGAAGGCGTTGATGCCGGCCTCCTGCTCAGCCAGCGAGGCGCTGTGCCGGTCGGTGAACTGTTCATAGAACTCGTCGCCGCGGTCGGAGATCGAGGCGGCGAAGTAGGCGCGGTTCGCCAGCTCGAAGGCCAGGACCGCCGGGGCATGACCAGCATGAAGCCGCTGCAGCTCGGGCACCGCCCAACCCTACCCAGCTGGTGCGCTGAGGTCACCTGAGTTTCCGCCGGGCCGGGGCGGGGCCTGCTCCTCGCCAGAAAACCGCTCCCATGCCGACTGGCGGGTCATCCCAAGGGCCTCTCCGATCCGTGCCCACGTCGCCCCCAGCGCACGGGCCCTTTGCACCCCGGATCGGCGTGGCTCAGCCGGCGACCCGGGCGAGGCCGGGCTGCTCCGGGCCGTGCGGGATGTCGAACGATTCCTCGCCGGTGCGCAGCAGCCGCAGCACCACGCCGGCCACGTAGTCGGGGTTGTGCGCCACCATGCCCGGCCGGGGCGAGGCGCCGAGGGTGAACATGCCGTCGCCGAACTCGGTCGCGGTGATCGAGGGCAGCAGCAGCGACACCGCGATACCGTCGCCCGCCAGTTCCTGGCGCAGCACCGCGCTGAGCATGTTGACCGCCGATTTGGTCGACGCGTAGGCGCCCACGCCGACCGCGACCCGCCGGGTGGTGCCGGAGCTGATGTTCACGATCCGCCCGAAACCCCGCTCCCGCATGGCCGGCAGCACCGCCTGCGTCACCGCGAGCAGGCCGGCCACGTTGAGCCGCAGGATCTGGCTGAACTCGGCCAGGTCCACCTGGTCCAGCGGCCCGTGCAGGCTGGCGCCGGCGTTGTTCACCAGCCCGTCGATCCGCTGGTGCCGGTCGAGGGCGGCGGCCACCAGGTCGCGCACCTGCGCCGGGTCGGTCACGTCGGTGGGCACGGCCAGCGCCCCGCCGAGTTCCTCGCTCAGCGCGGCCAGCCGGCCGGCGCGGCGCGCGGCCAGCACCGGGTGGGCCCCGGCGGCGTGCAGCAGGCGCGCGGTGGACGCGCCGATACCGGAGGAGGCGCCGGTGACGATCACGGCTTTGCCGGCCAGTTCAATGAGATCAGTCATGCGCCCACCTTTATCAAACGGGCCTATAGAGGATTACGTCGCTTCGTGTTCGGGGCAGAAGTGCCGCGCTGCTCGGGCGCTGAGATTGGCTGGCCTGCTCACCCCAAGCACGCTGCCGCGCGCGGGAATCACGCTGCGTCGACCATGGCAGATCCAGCCGTGGGAGAGCTCAATTCGGGAGCGGCTTCACGTGCACTGGGGGAGCTGGACGATCACGGCACGATCCTGCTCGGCCTGGGCGGGCAGGAGCACGCCGCCGGACCCTATGTCGTTCACCCGTCCGGACCAGTGTGAACCATCGCCCACGGTGGTGATGCGGCTGGCCGGGATGTCCATCGAGAGCAGGACTTTCTCGACTGCCTGAGCCCGCTGCAGCGAAAGAGGATTGTTAACCGCGTCACCTCCCTCACTGGAGGTACTGCCGATAAGCCTGATTTGTTCGGTGCCTTGCTTGAGCGTATCGGCCAGCTGCTGCAAAGTCGCTTCCGCCGCCGGGGGATCGCGGAAGGTCGCTGTGCCCACGACGAACCCGACGCTTCCGGCGTCGGCTAGCGCGATGGTGCCGCAATTACTGAAAGCGGGCGTGGCCGGCGGTGTGACTATGCCGACCTGGGGCAGGCCTGCTATTTCCGCTGAAGTATTGGGCGTCGGGTCTGCCGTGACGCAGCCTCCGCCGGCTTTGATGATGGCCGTCCATTGGGCGACGACGTTGGTCCGCTGCGGCTGATTGAGCGGGGGCTGCGGGGACGCGGTGTATCCGAATCCGGATAGCAGTACGTGCCGGCCGGTCAAGTCCGGCAGCAGGCCCTTTTGCCGGAGATACGTGACCACGTCGCTGGGTGGGGCCAGCAGAAGATTCGGATCCTGATAGTCCAGCGGCGCGACCGTCTGCAAACCGGAATCTACGATGATGATGTTCCCGTTCGTGCCGGTGGCCGAGGCCGCTAGATCCAGCGCGGTAAGCACATCTGCCTGCGGGACCTGGGCGTGAATCTTGCTCTGCAGGATCGGGCCGACAGAATCGTTGAGATAGCTGATGAGGTCCTGCGTGCGCGCCGCGGAGTTCTGCGCCGTGGTGCTGAACAGTGGCGGCGTGAAAACCTTCGGCTGGCCGTCGATACGGATAAGCGAGATCTGCTGCTGGTCGTTAGCCGTGTCCTCCAGCAGTGGATCAAGCAGAGCTGGCAGCTTTGGGTTGGGCGTATTTGATCGTGAGCCCACTACCAGCGCTAGCGGAGCGGCCTTATTTGTCAGGCACGTACCAGACAGCAATCCCGGCGATGATGAACTTGACGACCCGCAGGCGGCAAGCGCCGCTGCCATCAGGACGCCGGTTACCGCTGCGCCGAAAAGACGATGAAAGCTGCAACTGATACGCATAATAAGCGGCCTCCTTAACCTTCGGTCCGGACTGTCTCGGGCTCTTCGGGGGCAGCCGGGACCGTCTGATCCCCGCCCAGTCGGACACCGTTCATGGGGCCATCCGGTAGCCTTGGCGCCATCAGAGGTGCAATAGCCAGCTTAAGCTTCCCGGCGAACGCTAGTCGGGATTCGATTTCGCGTTCGAGTGTCTTTTCGGCCGCCGTAATTTCGGTGCGCAGGATGTTGAGGCTTATTTCTGCCGAATCGGCCAGGGCAGAGCTCATGCTTGTCTTTTGTTGCGCCTTATGAAATGCTCTATGCGCTGACGCATAGCCGTCGAGCAAGGGATTGCGCCAGAGATAAGCGCCTATTCCGGCAACCGCCCCCGTGGCGACATGGAGGGCAAGGAAGATAATTGCTGTCTGAGACGCGACGCTCGTACTTTCCACGGGCGCAGACGGCGCGAAGGTCAGTGTGCCACCTCGATGACGTCGAGCGCACCCTGCTCGCCGGTGCGGGGGAGTCCTGCCACGCGGAGCGCGCTGGCGTCAGGCGCTGCCCAGCTTAAGCAGGCCTGAAGATGACCAGGTTGTGACTGATCAGAAACCTTTAGCTGGACGCGCAGAGAACTCATTTGATCCATGATCCGCCCCCTCGGCGCGACTCTAGCACAACGGTCCGTAGGGGCTGCAACCAAAGCCGGATATGCCAGGGCCGCGGCAATTGCAATGGTCGGCTCCCTGGTTCCCGGACGCTAATTGCCAAGGTCAGGCTCAGCGGCGCAACCGCTACGGGCGCGTGAGATCAGGTGATGGCCAGGGCGGACGCGGGCCGGGCCACGCCGCGGGCAGCAAGCTCCCGCCATGCCGGTCTTCTCCTCCCGGCCAGCGGGCCGCTCCCTCGCGCCGGGCCTGCCGCCGCGGATGTGTCACGCTTCTTGGATATGGTTCGTATAACCATCGTGATTGCTAATGCAGTCAGGGGACGGTGGGTTAGGTTCCAGCTAGCCGGGGGGAAGATTATGTCGAGTGGCCACATCCCTGACGAGGTCCCCGAGGGGACCTCGGCGGTGTCGTCGGGCGGCGAGCCGGACATGAATGGCTTGGCGCGTGACTGGGCGCTCTGCGGCGAACGTGAGCGGGCTGACCAGCTGTTCGAGATCCTGGTGCGGGCAGTGGAGGCTGAACTGCTGAGCTCTGCACGCGCCATGGCCTCCAAGCTATTAGGCGCCAACGACGTCGAGGACGCCATCAGCACGGTGTGGACGAAACTCCTGGCGAAACGAAACAACGCGATTGGGTCCGGCCGGGCCGGCCATGACGTTGGCAGCGGGAAAGCGGGCAGTAAGGACGGCCCGGGCGCACTGCCGGTGGGCTTCGATCCGGGCCGGGGTACATTCAGGACGTTTTTCCTCACCGTCCTTAACAGCACCTGCCGCGACATACTTCGGCATCGTCACGCCATTCAGCTATCGTCCGTCGGCGCGACGGCTGGTGAGGAGCTCTCGCAGAGCCGGATTTTCCCGCACGTCGTGGGTCACGAGGATGAAATCCTCCAGCGGATTGAAGGCATCCAGGACCGCATCACCGCTGCGGTCGAGGTGCTGGACCTCTCGGAAAAACATCGCGGGATGCTCCTGCTGATGCTCGACACGGAGGAGGACACACCGCTCGCCGACCCCAAGGCTGTCGCTACCGCCAGGCAGCAGAAAAAGCGGCTCCGGGACAAGGTGGCCAAGCTTGCGGACCTTACCCCCGATGAGCTGAAGGCAGCTTCCCTGGTGCGCACCCATCACACAGTCGCCGCAGCGGCGGCGGCGGCCCCCGGCCTCGACGTACCGCGCCTGTTTGCTTCCGCGAAGCGGAAAGTGTTCGCACTGTTCGACATCGAGACCGAGGACTGAGCTGAAGTGACGAGCACTTCCGATCCTGTGCATGCGATCTTCCTGCTGCCGCTCGAGGACGCCGAGCCGGGGCCGCTGCGTAGATGGCTGGGCCGCGAAGCATGGCTCAAGACCCCTGTCGTCTCGCTGTGTTATGAGCCGGATGGTGACCGGGTCATGTTCCGGTTCATTGACACGCCCAGCACCGCGCGGGGGCTCCTCGACCCGGAGCATGGCCCGGACCCCGGCGCCGGCCTGTTCATCGGTTTCGACGGCGCTGACGCCGGCGCCTGGCTGACCACAGTCGCTCTCCTGGGCTTCAGGCGACACTGCGATCAGGGCACTAGCCAGCTCGCTATCGCTCGGGAGCTGCTCGGAGCCGAAGTGTGGGAGGCCGCGATCTCGCTGCGGCAGACGTCCGGCGGGGAGCGCGAGATAAGACTTTCCAGGGACGAGACCTCCAGGCTCATTTGCCGGTGGAGTGATCTGGTGGTTGCACTCGATGACACTGGCCCGAGCGACGAGGATCTGGACGCAGCGCTGGCTGAGTGGTCTCCCGCGGTGCTGAGGCAGAAGCAGGGCGGATCGGCGACCGGTCGTCCGACGGCGCATGGCTCCCCGGGCACCTTAAATGTGGCGTCAAATATGGCGTCCTCCGCGGCACTCGCTGTCGTGCCGGCCGATGCCATGCCACGTTCCGGGAGACCAGGGGGCAGTTCCGCCGGGGACGGCCACAATGCCGGACGGCAGTCCGAAGAGCCAGAGGCAACCGGAGCGGGAGCAGCCATGGCACGAAGGTCACCAGCAGCCCGGAACGGAAAGCCGCCCGGTCCGGTCCGGTACGGGCCCCTGGCCAGGTTGTCTGACATATGGGCGGCGCGGCGGGACGGTAACGCCGAAGTCCCGCTGCTATCGACACTGACCGGCTCCGCTGATCCGGAAGGTACGGGTACTGCCGTCACGCCGTACATGGAGATCCGCAACCGTCACTTCCTCGACTGGGCCGAGCGCGAGCACCACCTCATGCTGACCGACCTGGACGACACCTACCGGGCGCGGGCCGAGGTCCGCCAGAAGATTGCGGCCGCTGAGGAGCGGGCCGCCAACGCCCGCAAAGTACTCGACGGCATGCCGAGCGAGCCGCCGGAGCCGGGCCGCCGGAACGTGGTCGAACAGCATGTGCACGAGGCGCTGGTCCGCTCGCGCCGCCGCCGGGAATTCAACCGCGAGCGCGACGAGGTACTGGCGCTGGAGCAGAAAGCGATGGAGGAGGCCAGCCAGCTCCGGGCGGAGGAGACGCGGCTTTCGGAGACGATCACGACCAGGGAGCAGATCCTGGGTAGCCGCGTCCGGCAGTTGCTTCACCACTCGCTGCGCCGGTGCGGAACTTATATGCGTCATATCGTCCACCACCACCCCGATGGCAGCGCCGTGATCCCTTACCTGGAGATGGCGCGACCCGCACCGCCAGATTGGCTCCCGGGCACCCGCCCGGATGGGGGCCGGGCCGATGGGCAGGACGGCCCATAGCGCGGTGCGGATTCCATCGGCCAAAACCAGGGCGGTTTTCCGCGCCCAGAAGGAGAGACGATGCGTGGCTTTAGCGTTACCCGCCGTCGCCAGGATCGAGCGGTCTGGGGAGGCCGGCGCTCTTGGCGGGACGCTCTGCTGTTCCGGAACCGTGACCCGAGCCGGGGCCGGTACACGCATATTCCCGAGATCGACAGCTGGCATGCCGTTCCGTTCACCATGCTGCCCGCCCCGCAGCGGGACGCGGTGCTGGAGCGGGTGAGGCAGCTCACCGAGTCACTGGATGGGGCGATCGATGAGGGCACCGGAGCGTCTCTGGACCCGCTGATCGAATCGTGGGCCGGCGCCTGGATCGCGACGGTGGAAAGCGAGTACGTCGACCACTGTCACGTGATCGGCGTTCATCGCGGGCAGGCCCGGCAGTGGCTGACCGAGGCCAGCACCGAGGCCGAGCATGAACAGGAGAAACTTGACCATCTCCGGTCGGATTATCTCGCCAGCCGACAGCGCCTGACCGGAGAGTTGCCCGATCCGGCGCCGTCCGGGCCCCCCCGCGGAGCCGCGGGAGTCCGGGCGCTGGAGAGCGGCGAAGGGCCGGAGCCGGCCCGTGATGCCAGCGAAGGCTTCTGGCCGGCGCCGCGCCAGGACTGGGCCGCCCCGCATCTGGTCGCCGGCCGCAGCGGGTGGGGCCTTGCCATCGGCGCCTTCCTGATCCTGATCGGCGCGATGGCGGACACCATCGCCTTCCACAACGTCCTGGACCTGGTCTTGCGAACGGAAATCGATCAGGTGGTCTGGGCGATGGCCGTGGGCACGACGTCCATGGCGCTGGTCGCCGCAGGCTGCCTGGGTGTGGCCCGGGCCATCCATCGCCGGGGCCGGCACTGGGCCCCCCGGCACCGTCCCTCGCGGCTCCCCCTGATCGTGGCCGGGGGCGTGTGGGTGGTCCTCGGGCTGGCCATGTTCCTGATCCGGTGGCGGGGTAACGCCAGCGTCGGCTCCCTCACCTTCACCCCGTCCGCGCCGAATCCGACGTCGCAGTCCACCGTGCTGCAGGCGCTTTTCTTCGCGGCGATCTACCTGGTCAGCGGGGCGTGCACGATGATCGAGGCCGAACGGCTGTACAACCCCGAGTACTTCGCGTTCCGGCGGCTACGCAAGCAATACAGCCGCCAGGCGAAGCGCGTGGCCGCGGCCGAAGCGGCCCGGGAGCGGGCCGAGGCGGCGCTTGAACTGCACGACGGGCAACTGCAGCGGGAAGACCAGCGCCGCATGGCCGCCATCTCGGACCGCAAGGCGCTGGCCGCTGAGGCCGCTAACTACGCCCGGGTACGGATGGCCAGCATGATGCGCGACCCGGCTAAAACCGGCATCACGGAAACCGGCCCGATCCCCGAACTGCCCTCCCCGCCGGGTGGCGGTCCTGCCGCTGCCGGTGCCCACGCGGGCGGCCCGCCGTCGGGCAGAGCGCCGGTGCTCCCTGACACCGGGACCTGAAACTGATCGCGGCGGTGGTCCGACGTGGACGAGAGCCCGCCCCCCGGGCCAGTACCTGGCCAGTCCGGCCGCGGAGAGCGGCGGAGCCTGCTGGGCACTTATCCGGTACCTGCCCCGCACCTGGTGGGCGTGCCACTGCCGCCGACGCCCGGATCGCCAAGCCGCTGGCAGCCTTCGCCGCCGCCCCTGCAGTACGGCATCGATTACACCTTCCTGCGGCAGCACGGCAGCCGGCCGCTGCGCTGGCGGTCCGACCTGCCGATTACCGTCAGAATCGCGGGACCGCACCGGCCTGAGCAGGCGGCCGCCGTGGCCTCGGTCGTCGCCGAACTCGCCGGCCTCACCGGCCTGAGTCTCGGCTCCGGTGAGCCCTGGCCAGCCCTCGCCCGGCCCGAGATCCCAGCGCAAGAGGTCCACGTCAGCTTCCTGCCCGTCCTCCCGGCGGCCGCCCTCTTCAGGCCGTGCACAGGCCGGACCGGGCTCGGCGGCGCGATGACGTCCCCCGGTGCGAGCCACTACACCAGCGGCCTCGCTATCGTCGCCACGGGGGCCGCCCGCCCGCCCGGGGAGGTCGTCATCCTGCGCCACGAACTCGCGCACGCGCTGGGCCTCGGGCACGCGGCACGCCCCAACCTCCTCATGTACCACCGTATTTCCCCTGTCACCGTTGAATTCGGCCGCGGAGACCGCCATGGCCTCTTTCTCCTTAACGAGAGCATTCCGCCAGGCGCCGCATAGCCCCGTCAGCTGCCGTTATATTTTGTCCGCCGAGGAGGGAGTACCAGTGGGGGGAAGGGCGTGAGCGCGGTAAAGCCCGGAAGCATCATGGGCAGGAAGGGGACCACCAGCATCTGGCGCGTGCCGAACTTCGCGCTGGAGCCGCGCGGCGATTACTTCCACGAGCCCGACGAATTGATCGACCGGCTCAACAAGCTCCGGTCAGTCGCGGGCGGCATCATCGTGCTCGGCATGATCGTCTGCTACTCGGGTCTTTCTCACACCGGTTACACAAAAAAGGGCGGCCTGCTGGGCGGAGCCGACATCACGCTCGGCACTCCGGAAGGAAGCTGGCTCGTACAAATTATCGCGACGATCTCGGTCGCCATCCTGGTGATCCCGCTCGTCTCGCTCATCCTGATCTTCAGTGCCGAGCGCGGATACCGTCGGCTGACGTTCTATCAGCTGCGCTGGATCGTGATGACGGCCGCCGTCTACGCCGCTTTCTGTGCAGCCATCTTCCCCCTCGTCAAAGGCATTTCCTACCTCCAGCAGTCGTTGATGAGGCATCATAATCTGATCATCGAAGTTGCCGTCTTCCTGGTTTCTGCTGCGGTCGGTACCATCCTCCTCGCCTGGTTCTTCAAGGGCATGTACCTCATCGCCACGGGTTTGTTCCGTGCGGATGACGCCCACCCGCTGCTGGCCCCGATTGCCGCGATACCGATTGCCTGGATCGTCTCTCTGTTCCTGTACCTCAACGGCGGCACGGGCGGCCTGACCGGCGTTCCGGAAACGCTCGGGAAGATCGTCGCTTTCGGCGGGGCAGCCTCGGTGACTGTTATCAGTGTGCTCACGCTGAGACGGCTCAAGAAGCATCCGCACTGGGCCTTTCGCCCGGGGACCGGCCCGGCTGTCCGCACCGGTCTCCGGTGCAAGGGGAGCCGGGAGCAGCAGCTCGCCTAGTCCTTAGGGCTCCCGGCCGAAGGGCGCATAACGTCAGTGCCGCTTCTTCATTAAGGCGGATACTTGCGCGCCTTCGACGGTGACGATCTCCCGAGACCAGCTCGGCACGCGGTCCAACCCTGTCACCACGTCAGCCGGGACGGCCGTCAATTCGACACGGCGAAGTGGGCCACCGTGCCGGCCACGGCGCGGGTGAAGCGGTCTAGCGCGGTGCGGTTGAGTTCGTCGAGCCGATCCCGGCGGGTGTGGTAGTGCGGGTCGAACGGTTCGCCGGGCCGTCCGCCCCAGCGCCGGGCCTGCTTGCCGCTCTTGTTCTTCCTGTCTCCGGACCAGACGCCGCCCGCCGGGATGCCGGCGTCGATGAAGGCGGCGTAATCGGACTCGCGGTCGAAGGTGGTCGTCCTGGCGACGACGCCCGTGGCGGCGAGCCGTTCGACCAGGGCGCATGCCACCTGTGCCGAACCGCGGGGGCCGGACTTCGCAGGGGTCTTCCCTTCACCGCCCAGAACGAAGTAGCCGGCGTTCGATGACGCGATCATGTCCAGGTTGAGATATAGCAGGATATTGCCGCGCTGGCCGCGGGATAGGGTCTTGACGTAGTGCGTCGATCCCTGTAGGTCGTCCTCCTCCGAGCCCCAGAAGGCGAAGCGCACCGCGTTGCGGACCAGGGGTGCGCCACCGAGCCGGGTCGCGATCTCCAGGAGCGCGGCGACACCAGAACCGTTGTCGTTTATCCCCGGCCCCTTCCGTACCGAGTCCAGGTGCGCACCGGCCATGACGACCCGTGCCGGGTCTCCCGTCCGGGTCTGGGCGATGACATTCTGGCAATGGGTCCCGCCGCCACGGCGACGTCGTTTCGCCAGCGGGTACGCGGGAGTGCTGACGTCGTAACCGGCGGCGCGGAGGACTGCAGCCACGTACTGCACGCTCGCTTCGTAACCCGGCCCTGGGGAGGCCCGGTTGCCCCCGTTCTCATCGGCAATCCGCTGCAGCGCCACCAGATGGGAGTCCGCGCCCGTGCCGGTGACGTCGGCCGCGAGCCGCCGTGGCAGCGGGTTGTCCGGGGCGCCGGTTGCGCAGGTGCCGCTGCCGGATCCGCACCCTCCCAGCGCCCCGGCGCCCGCGGGTGCCGGGAGGGCCGGCGCGGCCGCTGCGGCGCGCCTGGTGCGCATGATCCTCACATCCCTCCAGGCTCAGCCGGCGTTCAGTGGCCGTAGATTCCGGGCCGCGAGCCGGTCACCGCCAGCGTGCTCCAAGGCCGGGCGGCGGCCATAGGGCCGTAAGGCTCCGGTGGGACCGTTCTACTGGCAACGTCGCTTATTCAACTATCGCGAATTCCTGTCAGTCGATGCGCGTCCGGGTCTGGCCATCCGACGAATGGCGACTTCGGCTACGTCACCTTCGAGGATGGGCATCCGGCCAACTGCTTCCGGGGAAACACCGCGGTCGGCGGCGGAAGCGTCGAGCCAGCGAGTGCTGCCGCGCTGCAGGTGAAGTCTCCCTCCTGTACCGGCGAGCTCGCGTCGGCCGGCGCCAGCGACGCGAGGCTGCTCGGAGAAGCGGTCTGCGACTCGCTCCTCGAGCCCATCCCCGGCCAGCCCCGGACCTGCCCCACGGGCCCCTATCCGCAGCAGGCGCATGTCGTCATGCATCCGCTCCCCAAGGACCTCCCGACGATGCCGGATCCGTGCGCCGGCGTACCGGCCAACCCTTGGTGTCCCGCATCGAAGGCCCAGAGGCGTGGGGAGGGTAGCCCGGGGTCGTAGTAACCGCGCGCCGCGGGTACGGACGACGGGCACCCCGATCTATGATGGATAGCGCCCGCACACGAAGGGGGTCATCTTCCTGTGCGTACCGTCACCGTCCTACACGCCGATCGCACCGGCTGCCACCACGGCGGCGACCCGGCAGGGCTCGCACGGCGGGGGTTCGGCGGCGACCCGTGCGACTCTGGCCCGCAGCGCCCGTGACCCCGCCCGATCGCGATTTCGGCAGGGGGCGGCCTGCCGATGAGTCGGATGCGTTCGGCGACTGGTTCGCCACCACGTCGGTCCCGCCCCGCCGGGGCCGGCCCCGCGTCAGGCCGCCCCGCGTCAGGCGGCCCCGCCGGGACCCGTTCGGGTGGCTGCTGTCGCCGTGGCTGCTGGCTCCGACCGCGGCGGTAGCGGTGGCGACGACGGGGGTGGCGCTGTGGCTGTGGCAGACCGCATCTACGGGGGCGGTGCAGGCCCGCCCCGGCGCCGCCGTCACCGTGCCTGCGGCCACTGGCGGGCTGCCCGGCAGCCCGGGTCGGCCACTGCGAGTCGTCCCGCCGCTGCCGCCCGGCTTAAGGCCGGCGCAGGCTACTGCCAGCCAGTCCCAGGCTGCCGGTACCGGCGACGAGGCCGGCGGTACGCCTGCCCCCGCCCGCACTACCCCGGCGGAACCCGGGCCCCCGTCGCCTGTCACCATCCCGCCCCCGCTGCCTGTCACCTCCCCGCCCCCGTCGCC
>PLRW01000327.1 GCA_003164955.1 Actinomycetota bacterium | reverse complement strand
CTCCAGCGCCGATAGATCCGCGACATCAAAACGCGTCATCGTCAACTCCCGTGAGTCTGCCTGGGCACGAGGCCGCTGACCGCGCCGGTCAGCGCCCTCTCACGGGCAGCCTGGGGGACTCACAGCGGATCGGGTAGTGACGTAGTGCCCGTCTTCAGGGCCTGTTCGGCCCGGCTGGGGCGGTGCGGGAGCCGACCGGGGTCATCCGGGCGCCGTGCTCGATGGTCTCCGCGGCCAGCCGGATCGTGGCCCAGTGCGCGGCCACGACGCGCAGCAGGCGCACCTCGCTGTCCAGGTCGGTCCCCGCGGTGAAGTCCTTGTCGGCGTGCGGGGCGCCGCCCGCCGCCCGTACGTCCCCGCGCAGTTCGGCCCGCCGGGCCAGTTCCAGCCGGGTGGCGGTGGTGACCGTCGCCGCGTCCGCCGCCGACAGCCGATGCCGGCCCGCGGCGGCGCGCACCGTGTCCTCGATCCCGGGCACGTCCACGGGGCACAGCGCCATGTACCCGTCACGGATCTCGATCACCCGCCGGTACAGCCGCATCCGCAGGTCACGTGGGTCGAGCCGGTCGGCCCAGACCGGGACCGGGTCCAGCGCGATCCCGGGGACCGCCTGGCACAGGCCCGCCCACACCGGGTAGAGCATCCGGAGCGAGCGGTAGAAGCCGGCCTGGCGCACCAGCGGCCAGTGCTGGGCCGCGGGCAGTACGCCGCCCGCGGCCACGAGCACGATCAGCGCGCCGAACAGCGCCTGGATGATGGCGGGGGCGGTGCGGATGAACGGTCCCTGGACCCCGGCGGCGCGCGCGGCGACGACACTGCTGGCGTAGGCGAGGTAGGTCAGCCCGACGACCATCCCGGCCGCGAGCAGCTGCAGGCCGCTGCCGAGCGCGGAGCGGCCGGCCGTGCGCCCGTACCGCCCGGCGAGCCGGGCGATGATGACGAACGTGGTGCCCAGGTAGGCGGCCAAGATCGCCCAGTAGGCGATGACCTCGGGGTGGGCCGCGTACTGCACGAAGAAGTCGGAGTACAGCGCGGTGTTGGTGGGCCTGGTGCGCGCGGGGGAGACCGCGAACAGGCCGGTGAGCGCGGCGAGGGTGCCCGCGGCCACGGCTGAAGCCCGTACCGCGGACCAGCGGGCGCGCTGCCTCGGCGTGCCGGAGATCGCCACGGCACTGTACCGGGCCAGAGTGGCGGCAATGATCGCGAGCAGGTGCTGGGCGAGATCGGACACGTTCGGCAGGCCGCTGGCCGCGTCCAGCCGGGCGCCGATCGCGGTCAGATCCAGGGTGCCGATCGTCGCCAGCAGCAGCATCGTCCCCCAGACGGCAAGCCTGGTCGGGTCGCGCCACTGGGAGGGCACCTGCGCGAAGACGGCGAGCCAGAGCAGCGTGACGGCGACGGTGCTCGCGGTCACGGCTCCATCCCCAGCGCCAGGCCGGCCCGGCGCAGGATCTGCATCTCGGCCACCGAAACGTCCCGGACGGGCATCGCGGAGGTGGCCCGCTGGGCCTGGGCGAGGATGAGCGAGGCGAGCAGTTCCGCTTCCCGCTCGTGCTCGGAGTGGTAGCTGGCCCGGCTCAGCACCGTGCGCACCATATCGGGTGACAGGTTCGGGAACAGCTGCCCCATCATGTCGTTCTCAGGCAGCTCGGTCGAGTCGTGGCCACAGAGCATGTGGGCCAGCTCGTGCACGACGATGTGCTCGCCGTGCAGCCGGCTGGTGTCCTGGTCGACGAAGATCCAGTCGTCGTCGTCGGTCGAGATCCAGATTCCGCACGGCCGGCCCCGGGCGGCCGTGCGGGGGATGCCCCGCACGTGCAGCGGCCGTCCGCGCCGGGCACTCACCGTCTGGCACAGTTCGGCGAGGTCGAACGGGTCCGGCAGGGTCATCTGACGCAGCCGGGCCTCGCAGCGCCGGCGGACGCTGTTCATCAGCCAGCCTCCCGGGCCTGCTGGTCACCGTCCTGCCCGGGTGCCCCGGAGCCTGCGCCGGGAGCCTCCGCGCTGGAATCGGCTTCCAGCCCTTCGAGGCGGCGGGCGTGGTCGATCATGACCTGGACCGCGGCCAGGCTTTCCACCGACAGCCCGGCGGCGCGCAGCGCCACGGTGCGCACCGACGCATCGCGCATCGCGGCGAGCAGGCTGAGCTGTGCGTCGACGACTTCCGCGGCGTCGTCATCGAAGAAGTAGGCGGGGCTGACGCCGAAGAAACGGGCCAGCGCGGCCAGGTGGTTCCTGGTCGGATTGTCGCGCAATCCCTTGCGGAGCTGCCAGAGATAGGTGGCGGAGATGGTGGGGCCGCCTTCACCGCGGATGGCGTCGGCGACTTCCTGGTAGCTGTACTCGCCGCGGCCCGCCGGCCGCACGGCCTGGAACAGCCGGTCGAGTTTGGTGGCCAGGGACGGTGGCGGTCGCCGCGTGTCTCCCGCCGGCATTGGCATTCCTCCTGCTGTCTGCGTCCGGCTGCTGGCCACTCCCGGCGCTCTCCACGGCGCGCCGGTCAAATGCCCGCATTACCCATACCGCAGCGTAATCGTTCCGCGCCGGGTCCGGCACCCGATCGCCGTACCCATGTCCGTAATGCACAGCTCACCAGGATGTTCCTTGCTGTTGACACGGGTCGTCCACAGCGGCTTAGACTCGTCGCGTGCTGTATTAGCTGAGATAAATGCCGGCCACTGAGGGGGTGACCGGACTCGTTTCGGCTCATCGGCCGCTGGTAACCGTCCGCCCGTGGCGGCACCCGCATTACGGCTTCGCCGTTGGGCGCCGTCGCGGTACGGGGGGCGCCGGGGGGCGCCCGGTCCGGCACCGGGTTTCCGCAGGTGCCGTGGGCCGCACGATGCCGTTGGCCGCAGCCGCCGCGGAAGACCGACGCTGACCATGGGCGGGTCCTCATCTGACCAGCGCGACTCTCGGGGCCGTGACCCACCGGATGACCTGGCCGAGCGCACGATAGAATTAGCTTGCGTCGATTGTGCACCGTTTTGCAGTGATTCGGGTTGTACCTGCCGGTACGTTGTCCGCGAGATCGGAGGCCGCACGCATGCAGGTGGGTCAGCTTCTGGGCGTGAGTTCCGGCGAGGCCGTGCCGCCCGGCTCGCTCGCGCCCCTCGCGTCCAGGCCGTCCCTCGCGTCCCTAGAGCCGGGGCCACCCGGCGCGCAGGGGCCGCCGAGTGCGCTGGGCCAGCCGGGTGATCGTGACCTGGACCGCTGGCTGGCCGGGGTCCAGGGCCGGGCGGCCGGAGTGCTCGCGGCGTTCGTCCGGGATCGCTGCGCGGAGTACGTGCACGACGTGCCCGGCGCGGAGTTCGTGACCGGACTGCTCAGCGAGTTCGTGGCCGGCGGCAAGTTCGTCCGGTCTACCTTCACCTACCTCGGCTGGCTGAGCGGCGCGGCGGGAAGCGACGCGGCCATGCGCGTCGCGGCCAGCACCGAGCTCGTGCACGCCTTCGCTCTGCTGCAGGACGACGTCATGGACCGGTCCGCGCTGCGCCGCGGCCGGCCGGCCATCCATATGCGCCTCGCCGACTGGCACCGGGCGCAGGGGCTGGGCGGGCCGGCCGAGCGCTTTGGCGAATCCGCCGCGATCCTGCTTTCTGACCTTTGCCTGGTGTGGGCGGAACAGCTGATGCGCGATAGCGGGCTCGGCGCAGCGGCCCTGGCCCGCGGCTGGCCGCGGTACGACACGCTGCGCGGCGAACTGGCCGTGGGGCAGTTCGCCGATCTGGTCAACGACGCCCGGTACAGCCCCAGCCTGGGCGACGTGCTCGACGTGAACCGGCGCAAGTCCGGCAACTACACGGTACGCCGTCCGCTGGAACTGGGCGCCGCCCTGGCCGGCTGCGACGAGCAGGTCCTGGGCGTGCTCGGCGAGTACGGTGACCTGGTGGGCGAGGCGTTCCAGTTGCGCGACGACGTGCTCGGCGTCTTCGGGCGGTCGTCGGTCACCGGCAAGCCGAGCGGCGGTGACCTGCGTGAGCGCAAGGCGACGAGTGTGGTGGTGCTGGCCGGGGAGATGGCCACGCCGCGTCAGCGGGCCCGGCTGTCCGGGCTGTCCGGGCGTGAATCCCTCGATGAGGACGACGTGGATCAGTGGCGCCGGCTCATCGCCGAAACGGGGGCCGCGGCCCGGATCGAGCAGATGATCAGCAGCCGGGTGAACGCCGCGTGCGAACGGCTGGACGGCAGCGGGCTGAACGGCTCTGTCCTCGGCGCCCTCCGCGACCTTGCCATCCGCTACACGAACCGGGCCTGGTAGCCGATGCGGACCGTGAGCGGGCCCACCAGCCAGGTCGTGGTGGCCGGCGCCGGGTTCGCCGGGCTGGCCGCCGCCCTGCACCTGGCCGGGCGGGGACGCGAGGTCACCGTCGTCGAACGTGACGCGACGCCAGGCGGCCGGGCCGGGCGGATGGACCTCGCCGGGTTCCGGATGGACACCGGCCCGACCGTGCTGACCATGCCGGATCTGGTGGCCGAGACGCTGGGCGCGGTGGGGGAGAACCTGACCGACCGGCTGGACCTGATCCGCCTGGACCCGGCCTACCGCGCCCAGTTCGCGGACGGCAGCGAACTGGACGTGCACACCGACGCCGACGCCATGACCGCGGCCGTGGCCGCGTTCGCCGGGCCGGCCGAAGCGGACGGCTACCGCCGGCTGCGCGCCTGGCTGACCGAGCTGTACCAGCGCGAGTTCGGCCGGTTCATCGCGGCCAACTTCGATTCGCCGTTCGCGCTGGCCACCCCGGACCTGGGGCGCCTGGCCGCGCTGGGCGCGTTCCGCCGGCTGGAACCGGCGATCGGCCGGTTCATCCGCGACGAGCGGCTGCGCCGGGTGTTCTCCTTCCAGTCGCTGTACGCCGGGGAGTCGCCGCGGCACGCGCTCGCCGTCTACGCCGTCATCGCCTACATGGACACGGTGGCCGGTGTGTACTTTCCCCGCGGTGGCATGCGGGCGCTGCCGGACGCGCTCGCCGGGGCCGCGGCGGCGGCCGGGGTCCGCTTCTGCTATGGCGCCACCGTGACCTCACTCGAGCGGTCCGGGTCGCGGGTCCGCGCCGTGCACACCGACACCGGCCTGCGGATCCCCTGTGACGCAGTGGTTCTCGCCACCGAACTGCCCACCGCGTACCGGCTGCTCGGCCGGACCCCGCGCCGGGCCCTGCCGCTGCGGCCTTCGCCGTCCGCCGTCGTCCTGCACGCCGGCACCGGGCGCCGCTGGCCGGGTGCCGCCCACCACACGATCGTGTTCGGCGACGCCTGGCAGGAAACCTTCCGCGAGATCATCACCGAGGGGCAGCTGATGCGCGATCCGTCGCTGCTGGTGACCCGGCCCACCGCGACCGACCCGGGGCTGGCGCCCGACGGCGGCGACCTGCTGTACATCCTGGCGCCCGTCCCCAACCTGGCCCGCGGCCGGTTCGACTGGGACGCCACCGGGGGGGCCTACGCGGACCAGCTCGCCGCTATCGTGGACAAGCGCCTGCTGCCCGGCCTGGACGCGGAGATCACTATGCGCCAGGTGGTCACGCCGGACGACTGGGCCCGGCAGGGGATGGTCGCCGGGACGCCGTTCTCCTACGCGCACTCGTTCCTGCAGAGCGGGCCGTTCCGGCCGGGCAACCTGCCGCGCGGCGTGGACAACGCGGTCCTGGCCGGGTGCGGTACCGTGCCCGGGGTCGGTGTCCCGACCGCACTGGTATCCGGCCGGCTGGCCGCGGACCGGATCACCGGTCCCGGGCCGGCCCGGTCGCTCACCCCTGCCCAGCGGAGGCCAGCGTCATGATCGGTGCCGAACTGGACGCGGCGGGCCTGACCGATCCCCGGCTGCGCTCGGCCTATGAGCGCTGCCGGGAGCTGAACGCCCGGCACGGCAAGACGTATTACCTGGCGACGAAGCTGCTGACCCGGGCGCAGCGGCCCGCGATACACGCCCTGTACGGCTTTGCCCGCTGGGCCGACGACATCGTGGACGCGGCCCCGCCCGGCACCGGCCGCGAGCAGGTCGCCGCCGGCCTGGCGGAACTGACCGAGGGCCTTTCCGCCGGGCTGCGGACCGGTCACAGTGACGACCCGATCCTGGCCGCGCTGGCGGACACCGCGGCCCGCTACCGGATCGCCCCGGCCCTATTCGAGGACTTCATGACCTCGATGCGGATGGACCTGGAGGTCACCAGCTACCCCGACCGGGCCGCGCTGGACACCTACGTGCATGGCTCGGCCGAAGTGATCGGGCTGCAGGTACTGCCCGTGCTGGGCACGGTCGCGCCGCCCGCCGAGGCCGCCCCGTACGCCGCCGCCCTGGGCAAGGCGTTCCAGCTGACGAACTTCCTGCGCGACGTGGCCGAGGACCTGGACCGGGGCCGCGTGTACCTCCCGGCGGACGAGCTCGCCGCGTTCGGCGTGGACCGCCCCCTGCTGGCCTGGTGCCGCGCGCATCGGCGCACCGATCCCCGGGTACGCGCCGCGCTGGCCGACCAGCACGCCACCACCCGCGCGATCTACCGCTTCGCGCGCGGCGGGGTCACCATGCTGCACCCGGTGTCCCGGCCGTGCGTCGCGACCGCGCTGGCGCTGTACTCCGAGATACTCGACCGCATCGAGGACGCGGACTTCGCGGTGTTCGCGCACCGGGCCCGGGTCGGTAAGGCCCGGCGGCTGCGGGTGGCGATCCCGGCCCTGGTCCGTGCGTGGTGGGCGCGGCGCTGACATGGACCACTATCAGTATCTGATCCTGATGGGGGGCTGCCTCGCGGTCACGGTGCCGCTCGAGGTGCTCGGCGCCCGGGTCTACCGGCAGCCCGCCCGGCTGGCGCGGGCCGTGCTGCCGGTAGCCGCGGTCTTCCTGATCTGGGACGCCCTGGCCATCGCCGGGGGCGTCTGGACCTATAACCCGCGCTACGTGACGGGGCTGCGGCTGCCGTTCCGCATCCCGGTCGAAGAGCTGGTGTTCTTCCTGGTCATCCCGGTGTGCGGGATTCTGACCTACGCCGGCGTGCAGGCCGTGGCCGCCCGCTGGCACGCCCGGCGCCCCCAGCCGCGTCCGCGTACTCGCCCGGGTCCTTGCCCGGGTCCTTCCCGGGCCGCGCCGCGGCCGGAACGGCCAGAACGGCCAGAACGGTCAGAACGGCCCGTGCGATCATGACCGGCCTGGGATACACCGTGCCCGCTTTGCTGGCGGTGGCCATCGTCTGCGCATGGGAACTGGCCTTCCTGCGGACCGGATTGTTCCGCCGGCCCAGCTACTGGGTGGCCATGGTGATCGTGCTGGCCTTCCAGATCCCGGTCGACGGCTGGCTGACCAAGCTGTCCGCGCCCGTGGTCGAGTACGCCCCGCGGCAGATGACCGGCCTGCGGTTTCCCTGGGACATCCCGATCGAGGATTTCCTGTTCGGGTTCGCCCTGGTCACAGCCACGCTGCTGCTGTGGGAGCACAGCAGATCCGGGCCACCCGCCCACCGTCCGAGAGGGGAACTGCGGTGACGACCGACGCCGGATTGCGGCGCGAGGAGGTCCCGGCCGCCTTCGACACCGGGGCTGCCGTGTACGACCGTTTGGTGGGCGCCAACCCGGGGTACCACGCGCACCTGCGGCTGTCGGCCCGGCGGATGCGGTTGCCCGGCGAAGGCCGGGGACTGCGCCTGCTCGACGCCGGGTGCGGAACGGGCGCGTCGACGGCCGCCCTGCTCACCGCCGCGCCGCACGCGGAGATCGTCGCGATCGACGCCGCGGCGCAGATGCTGGCTCAGGCCCGCGCGAAGGCCTGGCCGTCGTCCGTTCGCTTCGTGCACGCGCGGGTGGAGGACCTGGCTGAGGCGGGGGTGCGCGGCCCGTTCGACGGGATCCTGGCCGCGTACCTCATCCGCAACCTCGCCGACCCCGACGGCCAGCTTCGCGCCCTGCGCGGCCTGCTGCGGCCCGGCGGCACGCTGGCCGTGCACGAGTACTCGGTGCGTGACTCGCTCCGCGCCCGCGCGATATGGGACGCCGTGTGCTGGAGCGTCATCATCCCGTCCGGCCGGCTGGCCACGGGTGACGCCACCCTGTACCGCTATCTGCGGCGCAGCGTGGCCGGCTTCGACGGAGCGCGGCGCTTCCGCCGCCGGCTGCGCCAGGCCGGCTTCACCGGGGTGCACAGTGAGACGATGACCGGCTGGCAGCGCGACGTGGTGCACACCTTCCTGGCCAGCGCGCCGTTCCCAGACGCTGCGGAGGCTGGGTGAACGCCGCGGGCGGGCGGGACCGGCGGGCCGTCGCGCACCGGGCCCCGGACGGCGCGCCGACCGCGAGCCGGCTGGCCTGGCGGCCGCACGTGGCCATCGTCGGGGCCGGCATCGCCGGCCTGGCCGCCGCGACCGGGCTGGCCGAGCGCGGGATACAGGTCACCGTCATCGAGCGCGAACCGTACCTCGGCGGCCGGGTGGGCGGCTGGACCGAATCATCGCGCGGCGCCGATGGAGCCGCCCTGGCCATGAGCCGTGGGTTCCACGCCTTCTTCCGCCAGTACTACAACCTCCGCGCGCTGCTGCGCCGGGCCGACCCCGAGCTGCACCGGCTCGTCCCGCTGACCGACTATCCGCTGGTCGACGCGGCCGGCCGACGGGACAGTTTCCGTGGCCTGCCGCGCACGCCGCCGTGGAACGCGCTGGCCTTCGCGCTGCGCAGTCCCACGTTCCGGCCCCGGGATCTGCTCGCCCTGGACGCGGCGGCAGCGGCCCCGCTGGCCGCCGTGTCGGTGCCGGGCATCTACGAACAGCTCGACGACGTCGACGCCGAGACGTTCCTGCGCCGTATCAACTTCCCGGCGGCGGCCCGGCACCTGGCCTTCGATGTCTTCTCGCGCAGCTTCTTCGCCCCGCCGGGCCAGATGTCCGCGGCCGAGCTGGCCACCATGTTCCACATTTACTTCCTCGGTTCCAGCGAGGGCCTGGTGTTCGACGTCCCCGACGCCGGCTTCGACGCCGCCCTGTGGGAACCGCTGCGCGGCTACCTGACCGCGCGCGCCGTGACCTTCCGGACCGGGACCGAGGTCACCGAGGTGCAGATCAACGGGCCGCGGCGGTTCCGCGTGCTGACCCGGGGCGGAGCCCGGCTCGACGCCGACGCGGTGGTGCTGGCCGCCGACGTGGCCGGCCTCCGGGCCATCGTCAGCGGGTCCCCCGACCTCGCGGGCGCGGGAGACCTGGCCGCCCCGCAAAATCTGGCCCGCGCCGCTTGGTGCGACCGGGTCGCCGCGCTGCGCACCGCGCCGCCGTTCCTGGTGCAGCGGCTGTGGCTGGACCGGCCGGTCGACGCGACCCGCCCGGCGTTCCTGGCCACCGGCGGCCTCGACCCGCTGGACAACATCAGCGTGCTGGACCGGTACGACCGGCAGGCCCGGGACTGGTCCCGGCGGCAGCACGGCTCGGTGGTCGAACTGCACGCCTACGCCGCGCCCAGCGAACCGGCCCTGGGCAAGCGGATGATCGAGCGGCTGCACGCGCTGTACCCGGAGACCGGCGCGGCCCGGATCGTCGCCGAATCGGTGCTGTGGCGAGAGGACTGCCCGCTGTTCGGGGTGGGCGACTTCGCCCGCCGTCCGAAGGTGGTCACCCCCGTCCCGGGGCTGGTGCTGGCCGGCGACGGCATCCGCATCGACCTGCCGGTGGCGCTGATGGAGCGGGCCGCCAGCACGGGCTGGCACGCGGCGAACTGCCTGCTGGCCCGGTGGGGGCTGGCGGGCCATACCGTGTACTCCGTGCCGACCAAGGGGCGGTTCGCCCCGCTGCGCTGGCTGGCGGAGGCGGGGTTGCGCCGGGTGCCGGGGACGTGGGAAACGGAAGGGATGCACAGATGAGGGGCGCACCGATGAGCACGTCGGACGCGGGAGGCCGGCTCGCCCGACGGTGGCCGCCCGGCTGGCCGCTGCGCCCGCTTCCGCGCGGGCAATGGGCCGCCCAGCAGCCCACCTATGCCGGCGCCCGCCCCGCACTGATCGACGCGGCGGTCAAGCGCGCCCAGGCCCGGCCGTCCGGTAACTGGTTCGTCCTGGCCGCCAGCCGCGAGATCCGCGGCGACCGGCCGTTCGGGACCAGCGTGGCCGGGGCCGAGGTCGTGGCCTGGCGGGATACCGAGGGCGGCCTGGTCGCCGGTCCCGGGGCCTGCCCGCACCTGGGCGCGCCGATGGCGCTGGCCGCGGTCGACTGCGGCGCGCTGGTCTGCCGCTGGCACGGGCTGCGCGTCGGCCCCGGCGTCGGGGCCGGCTGGCAGCCGCTGCCCGTACATGACGATGGCGTGCTGGCGTGGGTACGGCTGGACGCGGCGGGTGGCGAGGAACCGCTCGAGGCGCCGGTGGTGCCGGCCCGGCCGCGGCGGGAATCCGGCGTGGATTCGGTGGCCACGCTGACCGGGGTGTGCGAGCCGGCCGACATCGTGGCCAACCGGCTGGATCCCTGGCACGGCTCCTGGTTCCACCCGTACTCGTTCAGCCGGCTCTCCGTGCTGTCCGCACCCGGTGAGGTGGACGTGGCCGACGACGACGACCGTTTCGTGGTCGCGGTGACCTTCCGGGTGGCGCCCGGCCTCGGAGTGCCGGTCCGCGCCGAGTTCAGCTGCCCGGAGCCGCGGACCGTCGTCATGCGGATCACCGACGGTGAGGGGGCGGGCAGCGTGGTGGAGACGCACGCCACGCCGCGGGGCCGGGGGACTGACGGCCGCCCGCGTACGGCGGTCATCGAGGCCGTGGTGGCCGACTCCGGCCGGCCGGGTTTCGCGGTCGCCCGGGCCATGGCGCCCGCGCTGCGGCCGGTCATGCGGCGCGCAGTTGCCCGCCTGTGGCGGGACGACCTGGCCTACGCCGAGCGCCGCTACCAGCTGCGGTCTATGTGAGGCGGTATGGGATCACCAGCAGGGTCAGCGTGGACCGCCGGCCAGGTGGCGCGGCATCTCGGTATCGCCGAGTCGACGCTCCGCTCGTGGCACCGCCGGTACGGCATCGGGCCGCAGGGCTCGGAGCCCGGCCGGTACCGCCGCTACGGTGAAGAGGACGTCGCGCGGCTGCGCCGCATGCTCGACCTGATCGGCCTGGGCATGCTGGCGTCCGAGGCCGCGCGCACGGTGCAGGACGGCGATTCAGGGCCGGTATCGGCCGAACGGGACGTGGCGGACCTCGTCGCCGTGGCGCGGGTGTCCGACACCGAACGGTGCCGGATCGTGCTGGATAGCGTGCTGTCACGGCGGGGCGTGGTCGAAGCCTGGGAGGAGGTGTGCCGCCCCGCCCTCGTCGCCGTGGACGCCGACCAGCGCATCGACCCCGATTGCATGGACATCGAGCACGGGCTGTCGTGGGCGATGATCGGTGCGCTGCACCGTGTGCCGCGGCCGCCGGTCTCCCCGGACGCCGCGCTGGTCCTGCTGGCGTGCGTGGAGGCCGAGCATCACACGCTCCCGCTCGCGGCGCTGTCCGCCGCGCTGGCCGGGCACCGGATCCCGGCGCGCATGCTGGGCGCCGCCACGCCGACGCCGAGCCTGGTCCGGGCCGTGCGGGACACCGCCCCCGGGGCGGTCGTGCTGTGGGCGCAGTGCCCGGATACCGCCGTGCCCGAGGTGCTGCGGGCGCTGCAGCCCTACTCGGCCCGGCGGTACACCGCCGGGCCCGGCTGGCCACCTGCCCCGCCCGCGGGAGCCCGGCACCTGGCCAGCCTGCGGGAAGCGATCGACGCGCTCGCCGGGCCGTCCCGGAACGGGCGGCCGGGCGGACGCCGCTCCGGCGCCAAGCCGGCCCGGGGGCGCGCCGCGTCCGTTCCCGCCGCGTCCGTTCCCGGCCCGTCCGTTCCCGCCCCATCGGGGGGCACCTCTGCTTCCCCAGTCGGCAAATTGCCCCCCTCGGGCCCCGTCCGGTCACTTCAGTAACTTTCCGTGTTCGATCTCTTCTCCAGCGTGACTGCTGATATAAGAAAGTACGTATGCCGTCACTTTCTGTGTGTACCTGGAGTGAAGAGTGCGCCGTTCCCGTCTGGTCGCCGGTGCGGCCGCCGCCGCCCTGACCGTAACTGCCGCCCTGACCGTAACTACGGTGACCGCGACCACCGTGACCGTGGCGGCCGCCGGCACCGGACCGCCGATGGCCCGCCCGGTGCCGGCCGTCATGCTGCTAGCCGCGGTCGCGCCCGTCCGGTACGTGGCCCTCGGCGACTCCTACTCGGCCGGCACCGGAGCCGGTGACTACGGCTCGTCGGGGAGCTGCGAGCGCAGTGCGGACGCTTATCCCGAGCAGTGGGCGGACCATCACGCCACGGCGTCCTTCGTCTCGGTGGCCTGCAGCGGGGCCACTACGTCCGGTGTTCTCAGCAGTCAGCTGACGGCCCTGAACGCCCGGACCACCCTGGTCAGCATCACGGTCGGCGGCAACGATGCCGGTTTCGCCCACGTGATGGAGATCTGCGTGTTCGAGTGGGACAGGGCCTGCCTGAACGCCGTCTCGTCGGCCGAGGCCTTCGCCGCCGGGACGCTGCCGGGCCGGCTCGACGCCACGCTGCAGGCCGTCCGCGCGCACGCGCCGTCGGCCAGGGTCGTGGTCGTCGGCTACCCGGAGCTGTTCGACCTGTCCGCGTCGCCGGATTGCATCGGCCTGAGCACCACCAAGCGAACCGCGCTCAACCGGGGCGCCGACGACCTCGACCGCGCGCTGGCCGCCGCGGCAGCCCGCTACGGCGACGTGTTCGCGGACGTCCGGGGCCAGTTCGCCGGGCACGAGATCTGCGACTCCGTGAGCTGGCTGCATGCCCTTACGTTCCCGATCGGGGACTCCTACCACCCGACCGCGGCCGGCCAGGAACTCGGCTACCTGCCCGTGTTCACGGCCGCCGCCGGCTGAGGGGCCGGCCCGCCCGCACGGTCCAGCGTCAACATGGCAGCAGGCCGTAGGCCTGTTTGGCGAACAGCACGCGCATGGCCGCGGCGTTGACCTCCGCGCGGAACGCCGCGCTGCTGGCGGCCTGCTGCAGCACGGCGGTGTCCATCGCGGTGGCCACCGGCACGCTCACCGTGGTGATCAGGTCCCCGCCCGCGGTCAGGAAGCCGATGGCCCGGGCCGCCGGGGATAGTCCGCCCACCGCGGCGGCCGCGCCCATGTCGTCCGAGACGATGACGCCCCCGAAGTTCAGCTGCTGCCGCAGGATGGTACGCATCACCCGCGCGGAGAACACCGCGAGGTGCTGCGGGTCGATCCGCGTGTAGGTGGCCAGCGAGACCATGACGAACGGCACGCCCGCGCGGATAGCCGCCTGGTAAGGCTGCAGGTAGGAATCCGCCGGGGTGGTGACGGTGTCCACCACGCCGGAGCTGAAGTCGGTGTTGCCGCGGACCCGGCCCAGCCCGGGGAAGTGCTTGGCCGTCGTCGCCACACCGGCCTGGCTCATCCCGCGCAGGAACGCGTCCCCATGCGCCGCCACGGTGCCGGGGTCGTGGCCGAACTCCCGCTGCAGGGCTCCGATCGGCGCGTTCTCCTGGTCGGTGCCGGGCGGCACCACGTCCATCACCGGGGCCAGGTCGAGGTTGACGCCGGCCGCCCGGAGCTGCCGCCCCCAGGCCGCGGCTTCCTGCTGCAGGGCGCTCGGCGCGATCAGTCCCTGATCCAGCGCGGCGGGTATGGCCCCGAAACCGGCCCCCTGCAGCTGCTGGACCTGGCCGCCCTCCTGGTTCGCGGCGACGAGGAACCGCACGCCGGCGGTGGCCTGCGCGGACGCCAGCGACTGCACGGCGTTCGTGACGGCCCGGGCGCCGGCCACCCCGGCGTAGCTGGTCGTCCCGAACAGCACCGACCCGAAGTGATCGGACCGGATGGCGGCGGCCGTGGCCTGGTCGAGCTGATCGGCGGTCAGCCCGACGAGGAACAGCTGCCCGGCCCGCTGGGCCTCGGTCATCCGGTCGTAGACCGTGGCCGCGCAGGACATGGTCGCCGGGCCGGCCGGGGTCGCCGGGCCCGCCCGGGACGCCGGGGCCGCCGTGGCGGTCTTGCCGGCGGGATGGGATGCCGGCGCGCTGGGCCGGCTCTGGTCGGCGGGGGCGGCGCCGCATCCCGCGGCGGCGAGGGCTAGGACGAGGACCGCCGCGGGGATCCCGGTCAGACGCCGGCCCGGCGCGCGCCGGCCGAGCCTGCGCGCGGGCGTCGCCAATGGTTACCGTCCCCCCGGTCGCAGGGCTCCTCCCGCCAGGTTATTACGGCCGGCCGTCCAGCTGCGCGTTAACGGGCGGTCTCGGCCTGTCACCCGGGCCAGCGGCAGCACCAGCTGGCGGGCGAACTCGTGGAGCTCGGGCCAGGGGAAGCCGGGCAGCCCCGTGCGCAGGGTGACCGTGCCGTGCAGCGCGACCCAGACGGCGGTGGCGTCGGTGGTGGCGTCCGTGCTGGCCGAGACGCCCGCCGCCGCGCACCGCTCGATGGCCTGCACGAGCAGCGCGAACGACTCGGCGCCGAACTCCAGGACGGGGCGCCCGTCCGGGCCGAGCGGGACCGGCTTGCAGTACTCCTCCGGGCTCGTGCCGCGCTGGGCGAACAGGACCCCGTAGCGCGCCGGGTGGTCCAGGCCGTAGATCAGGTAGGCCTCGCACCCCGCGATCAGCCGCTGGACCGGATCTGGCCCCGCCGTGGCCGTGCCCTGTTCGATGGCCTCGGCCAGCTCGCCGAAGACGCGCATCACCACGGCCATGACGATCGCGTCCCGGTCCGCGAAGTGCGCGTAGATGGACGGGGCCGCGATCCCGATCTCCCGCGCCACGGCGCGCAGCGTGACGGCCTCGTCGGTGCCCGTCCGCTCGATCAGCGCCAGCGCACCCGCCACGATGTCGTCGGCCAGCCGGACGCCCTGCCCGCGGGCGTTCCGCCGCCGGTGCGTGCGTCCCACCGCCGGGGCCGCTGATGTCGTTTCCATACCTTCACTTTACACCTGTTAGTTCTTATGCTTATATTTACGACTGTAAGGCTACGAACGTAAACACTCACCTGTAAGGAGAACCGCGATGACCACGACCGGCAACCGCCCGGCGCCCGCGGCCGGCGGCCGCCCCAGTCCCGCGGCCGGGGCCCGCCCCAGTCCGGCCGGCCCCCGGGAGCCCATGGCATTGGGCGGCCAGGCCGACGCCCGGTGGCCCGCAGGCCATCCGCGCCGTCGCCGGATCCTGCTCGTCCTCTGCCTCAGCCTGCTGATCGTCGTGATCGACAACACCATCCTCAACACCGCGCTGCCGACGCTGGCCCGTGTACTGCACGCCGGGACCAGTTCGCTGCAGTGGATCACGGACGCCTACACGCTGTGCTTCGCGGCGCTGCTGATCCCGGCCGGCGCGCTGGGCGACCGCTTCGGCCGCCGGCGCTCGCTGGTGGCGGGCCTGGCCGTCTTCGCGCTGGGCAGCACGCTGGCGGCATTCGCGTCCGGCACTGGCCCGCTGATCGGCGCGCGGGTCGTGATGGGCCTCGGCGCCACGTTCGTCATGCCGGCCACGCTGTCCATCCTGAACGCCGTGTTCCCGCCCAAGGAGCGCGCGCAGGCCATCGCGGCCTGGTCGGCCGTGGCCGGCGCGGCCGTGGTGATCGGCCCGACCCTCGGCGGCCTGCTGCTGGATCACTTCTGGTGGGGCAGCGTCTTCCTGATCAACGTTCCGCTGGTGGCCGTCGCCCTGGCCGGGGTCGTCATGACCGTGCCGGAGACCGCCGAGCCCAGCCACAGCCGTTTCGATATCCCCGGAGTCGTGCTGGTGGCCGGCGCGCTGTTCGCCATCGTCGACGCCATCATCGAGGCACCGGACCGCGGCTGGACCGCGCCGCTGACGCTCGGCCTGGCCGCCGCGGGCGTGACCGCGCTCGCCGCCTTCGTCTGGTGGGAGCTGCGCATGCCCAGCCCGCTCATCGACCTGCGCGTGTTCACCTCGCGCGCCTTCTCCGCCGCCGCCGGCTCGGTCACCGTGATCTTCTTCGCCCTGTTCGGCAGCCTGTTCGTGCTGACCCAGTACCTGCAGCTGGTGCAGGGGTACAGCCCGCTGTCCGCCGGGCTCCGCGCGCTGCCGTTCGCCCTGGCCATGGCGGCCGTCTCACCGGTCTCGCCGCTCATCGCCGCCCGGCTCGGCACCCGCGTGATCATGCCGGCCGGGATGGCGCTGATGGGCCTCGGCCTGCTCGACCTCTCGACCGCCGGCGTGCACACCGCCTACCCGGCCCTCGCCGTCGCCGTCGCGATCATGGGCGCGGGCATGGGGCTGGTGATGGCCCCGGCCAGCAACACCATCATGACCACGGTGCCCGCGCACCAGGCCGGCGCCGGGAGCGCGATCAACGACACGATCCGCGAGGTTGGCGGGGCTCTCGGCGTCGCGATCGTCGGCAGCCTGTCGGCCGCAGTCTACCGGTCCCGGCTCGGCAGCGCGCTGGCCACCGCGCACGCGCCCGGCCAGGTCACCCACGCCGCGACCGGTTCGGTCGCCGCGGCCGACCTCACCGCCGCGCGCCTCGGGGGCGCACACGGCGGCGAACTGGTGACCGCCGCGCACTCGGCCTTCGTCACCTCGATGTCGGTGGGCATGAAGGTCGCCGCCGCCGTCGCCCTGGCCAGCGCCGTCGGCACGCTCTTCGCGCTCACCCCGTGCCGCCCCCGCTCAGTACCGGAAACAGCGCCGGAAACGATTGCGGAAACGGTGCCGTCCATCCCGGCCGAGGGCTGATCTTCCCGCCGAAACGGACGTAGCGGAGGTTTTACCCCCCGCTACGTCCGTTTCGGCTGCGGGGATCTTCTGGGCGGCCCGCCGGGCAGAGTCAGGTCGATCCGCCCGATCCGGCGGCCATGGCGCTGATGCTCAGGAACTGGACCGGTTTCGCGCACCCGCGCGACGTGTAGCGAAGATAGATCGGAGTGGTCTGGTCCGGCGGGATGATCTGCAGGTAGGCCGTCGTGACCGGCTGGCACTTCGAGGGCGGGTAGTTGTCGGCGTCCACGATCTGCAGGAGCGCGTTCGCGACCGCGCCCGGGGCCAGCGTGATCAGCTTTCGCGGGGCGCTGCTGTTCCTGGACGCCGCGAGGCCGACCTCGGTCACCGGCGTCCCGCCCGCCAGGGCCACCCCGGGGTAGCCATACAGGGTGCAGGCGACCGTGCCGATGTTGGTGAAGTCGATCACCTGGTACACGCTCCCGGCGGTGCCCTGGCTGAGTCCTGCCCTGGCCTGCAGGTCACGTGTCGGGCACTGGGCGGGACCGCCTGGCACCGCGGGAGATGCCGCAGGCGACGCCGTCGGCGCGGCGGCCGCGGCGCTGCTGGCGGGCGCCGCGGGTGCGCTACTGCTGGCGGACGTCGCGGGCGTGCTTGTGGTGGCTGGCTTGGCCGCACTTCCGCAGGCCGTGACCAGCGCCAGAGCGGATAGTCCTAGCCCGCCCACCGCGCGCCGGGTCACCGGAAGAACTCGAGTCATATCTATTGTCTTTCATTATGCCGCTGGCCCCGTTGGCCCGCTGACTGTATGACGCCGCATGGCCCATTCCGGTTGGGGCGTCGGCGGCCGGGTACGTTCACCTGCCGTCGGCCCGGTAGCCGGGACCTCGCGACCAGGAGGAACCTCGCCACCAGGAGGGAGAGGGATCATGATTCCGGACATTGACGACGGCGGCCCGATGCTGGCGGAGGCCACGCGCGAGCTGGAGGCGGCCATTCACGACGCGCGGGTCGCCTTCGATTGTATCGGCCTTGATGAAATCGACCGTGCCCACACCAGCGCGGTGATCGCGAGGACGGCGATCGACGCGGCGGTGACGGCCCTGCAGGCGGCGCTGGCGCAGACCGCCCCCCAGCAGACCGCCCCCCAGCCGGCCGGTGACGGGGAAAGCTGACGCGAGGAGGATCATGGCTAGAGATGCCGGCCACGGAAGAAGCTGACCGATATGCGATACCTGGACGTCGACACGGCCCCGAAAATCTCGAAGATAGGCCTGGGCACCTGGCAGTTCGGGGCCCGGGAATGGGGATACGGCGAGGGGTATGACGGGCACGAGGCGAAGGAGATCGTCAGCCGGGCGATCGACCTGGGCGTCACGCTGTTCGACACCGCCGAGATCTACGGGTTCGGGCGCAGCGAGCGGATCCTCGGCGAGGCGCTCGGCGAGCGGCGGGCGTCGGTCTTTCTCGCCACCAAGATCTTGCCGGTCTTCCCGGTGGCTCCCGTGGTGGAGCAGCGCGCGGTGGCCAGCGCGAACCGGCTGGGTACGCGACGACTCGACCTCTACCAGGTACATCAGCCGAACCCGCTATTCCGCGACAGCACGATCATGCGGGGGATGAGCGCGCTGCAGAACGTCGGGCTGGTCGGCGAGGTGGGGGTCAGCAACTATTCGCTGTCGCGCTGGCAGGCCGCCGAGGAAGCGCTGGGCCGCCGGGTGCTGAGCAATCAGGTCCGGTACAGCCTGGCCGACCGCCGGCCCGAGGATGAGCTGCTGCCGTACGCCGGTACCCGCGGCCGGGTGGTGATCGCCTACAGCCCGCTGGCGCAGGGCCTGCTGTCCGGGCGGTACGACCGGACCAGCCGCCCCACCAACCGGGTCCGGGCCGGTAATCCGCTGTTCCTGCCCGAGAACCTGGATCGCGCCAGCGACCTGATCGGTGTGCTGCGCGAGGTCGCGGACGCGCACTCGGCCACCCCGGCGCAGATCGCGCTGGCCTGGGTCATCCGGCACCCCGCCGTGGCCGCGATCCCCGGCGCGTCCAGCATCGAGCAACTGGAGAGCAACGTCGCGGCGGCCGACGTTGACCTGGCCGACGACGAGTACGAGGCGCTGCGCGCCGCGTCGGACCGGTTCCGGCCGATCACCGGGCGCGCCGCCATTCCCGCGATGGCCCGGGCCCGATTCCGCCGCTGAGCCGTCCGCTCTGGCACAATAGACCGGGATGAGCAGCTCAGGTTCCCCGAGATATCCCGTAACCGTCACCCAGCTACCGGTTACCCGTTGCCAGATTTGCCGCCGCACGGTGGCTCACCGGCCCGGTCAGGCCAGCGCGGCCCTGACCGAGCACTATCGCCGTGCCCACCCCGAGAAGCTCGGCGACGACGACCCCGCCAAGTAGACGATTCCGCTATGTAGCAGTCGCGTCCTGACCGGCCCGCCCTCAGCCAGCCGACCCAGCCTCGCGCGCCCGGCTCGGTGAGGGCCACTCTCCCGGCAACCCATTCTCGGCAGCCCACTCTCCCGATAACGCTGTCAGACAGGCTGAACCGGACGCTGCGCTCGCCCCGTGAGGCCGTCAACCGCACATGCCCCACTATGGATGGGTGCGAATCGAAGCGGTGGCCTACGATCATCCGGATGCGGCCCGGCTGATCGGCGAGGTGCAGCAGGAGTACGTGATCCGCTACGGCGGGGTGGACGACAGCCCGGTTGATCCGGCCGAGTTCACGCCGCCGTCCGGGCTTTTCCTGGTCGGTTACGACGGCGACGCGGCGGTCGTGTGCGGCGGCTGGCGGGCCTGCGGCCCCGGCGGTACCGACGCCGAGATCAGGCGGATGTACGTGGTGCCCGCCGCACGCGGCCGCGGGCTGGCCCGCCGGATGCTCGCCGAGCTCGAGCGAACCGCCCGCGGCGCGGGTCACCAGCGGATGATCCTGGAGACGGGCCGCCCGCAGCCCGAGGCCGTCGCGCTCTACCGTTCGTCCGGCTACACCGAGATTCCCGCGTACGGCTACTACGCCGGCTCCCCGCACAGCATGCACTTCGGCAAGGTGCTGGGCGCCCCTGACATGGGTAATGCCCCGGATCTGGCCGCAATGAGCTCGCCGCGCCACCGGGCGCTGCGCAGCGACGCCGTGGCCAACCGTGACCGGCTGCTGGCGGCCGCGACCGCCGCCGTGAAGCGCGACGGCGAGAAGGCCCCGATGGCGACCGTAGCCGCCGGGGCGGGCGTCGGCGTGGGCACGTGGTGCAGGTGCAGGGGGTCCCGGGCGTGCTGGTTCTGTCCGGGCTGGTCCCGTCCGGGCTGNNCGGGGCGGGCGTCGGCGTGGGCACGCTCTACCGGCATTTCCCGACGCGGGAGGCCCTGCTCGCGGCGCTGGTCACCCAGTCGTACGAGATCGTCCTGTCCGCCGCGCGCCGCGCCGCGACGAGACCCGAGCCCGCGCTCACGTCCCTGCGCGCGTTTCTGGACGAGGTCATCCGGCGCCGGGACGAGCTGATCCTTCCCCTGCACGGCGGCCCGGTAACCCTGGACCCGGGCACCGTCGCGCTGCGCGATTCGATCAGCCAGGCGATCGACCAGGTACTGGCCAGGGGCCGCGCCGAGGGCGCCGTGGGTCCGCAGATCACCAGCGGGGACATCATCATGGGTGCGCTGCTCGCGCAGCCCCTGCCGCACGTCCCGGACTGGGAGCAGACCGCGCGCCGGGCGGCCAAGATCTACCTCGCCGGTCTCGCCCCGGCCTCGGCGCAGGAGCTGCCCGGAGCGGGGCTGACCCGCGCCGACCTCGAAGCCCAGCTGGCCGGCCCCGGCCGGGCTGGCCGGCCCGCCCGGCCCGGCCCGGCC